>JBOHCO010000512.1:0-2850 GCA_050698895.1 Streptosporangiaceae bacterium | reverse complement strand
CGTCCATCAGCCGCGGGATCAGGCTGACCAGCGTGGTCTTGCCGCTGCCCGTGCCGCCGATGACCGCGGTCACCTCGCCGGGGCCGGCGGACAGGCTGATGTCGCACAGCACCGGGTGCTCGGCGCCCGGGTAGCGGAACTCCGCCTGGCGCAGCTCCAGGCGGCCGTGGCCGCTGACCTGGGTCACCGGGCTGGCCGGCCGGGCCAGGTCGGGATCGGTGTCGAGCACCTCCATGATCCGCTCCGAGCTGACCTCGGCCCGCGGCAACATCATGAACACGAAGGTGGCCATCATCACCGACATGAGGATCTGCAGCAGGTAGCTCAGGAAGGCGGTCAGCGCGCCGATCTGCATGCCGCCGTCAGCGACAATGTGCGCGCCGAACCACAGCACGGCGATGCTGGACAGGTTGAGCACCAGCATGACCGACGGGAACATGAGGGCCATCAGCCGTCCGGCGCCGAGTCCCACGTCGAACAGGTTCGAGTTCGAGGTGCGGAAGCGGTCACGCTCCCGGGAGTCGCGGACGAACGCGCGGATCACCCGGACGCCGGTAATCTGCTCGCGCAGCACCCGGTTGATGCCGTCGATGCGCTCCTGCATGAGCCGGAACAGCGGCCGCATCTTGCGGATGATCAGGCTCACGATGATGCCCAGCGCGGGCACCGCCACCAGCAGCAGGGAGGACAGCTCCACGTCCTGGTTGAGGGCCAGGATGATGCCCCCCACGCAGTAGACCGGGGCGGCCACCAGCAGCGTGAAGCTCAGCACGGCCAGCATCTGGACCTGCTGCACATCGTTGGTCGTCCGGGTGATCAGCGACGGGGTGCCGAACCGGCCCACCTCGCGCGCGGAGAACGCCTGGACCCTCTCGAACACTCCGTGCCGGAGGTCCCGGCCCAGCGCCATGGCCGTCGTCGCGCCGAAGTAGACCGCGCCGATGGCGCAGGTGATCTGCACCAGGGTGATCGCGAGCATGATGGCGCCGGTCCGGATGATGTAGTGCGTGTCGCCGGTGATCACGCCGTTGTCGATGATGTCGGCGTTCAGCGTCGGCAGGTAGAGGGTCGCGAGCGCCTGCACCAGCTGGAGCGCCACGAGGGCGGACAGCGCCCGGCGGTACGGGCGCAGGTAGGCGCGCAGCAATCGGATCAGCAACGTTGTCTTCTCTCAGGCCGGGCTGGCTGGGGTTCAGTGGGCGTTCAGTGGGCGTTCAGTGGGCGGACCGGGGTCTGGGACGGGACCGGGGCGCGGGGGGCGCGGCTACGCTAGCCGCCGGCCGGCGCCGGGAGCGCGTCATTTTCTGCGGGCGGACAGGACTCACGGGGCGGCCGGGCGGGCGGCGGCAGCACGGCCACCATGCCCTCGGCCAGCTCCTGCAGCGCGGCCTCCACCAGCGGGACGAGCGGCACCGGCGGCTCGGCGAACAGCCAGCGCTCCGTGGCCGCCTGCACCGCCGTGCTGACCGCGCCGGCCAGCCCGCGGGTGAAGAACGGCCCGGCGGCGGGGCCGCCGGGCCGGGCCGCGATCGCCTCGGCCAGCTCGTACTGCGCGATGGCCAGCGCCTTGAGGTACTCGCCGCGCAGCACCGGGCTGCTGATGACCAGCCGGATGCCCGCGATGACCACCGGGTCGGGCGCCGTGCTGGTCACCGAGTAGACCGCGAGCACCGCGCCGGTGACCGCGTCCCACAGGCTCTCCTGCGGAGGCCGGGCGCGCAGTTCCTCGCCGATCCGGTAGGACCGGTCCAGCATCAGCGCGCAGATGGCCTCGTACTTGCTGGCGAAGTAGTTGCTGAAGGTCCGCGTCGACACGTTGGCCGCCGCGGCGATGTCCTCGACCAGGACGTTGTCCAGCCCGCGCTCGATGGCCAGCCGCATGGCGGCCGCGCCCAGCGCCTGCCGGGTGGCGAGCTTCTTGCGCTCCCGCAGGCCGGCCGGGCGCTGCGGGCCTGCGTGCCGGTCCGGGTTCTCCCCCGGCTCGCACGCCGCGGGCGGCGGCGGCGGCGCGGGCGCGGCGGCGGAGTCGGTCATGGCAGCAGCATACAAGAAATTGCGTGATACGCAATTTTGCTGATAGAGAACATTTAGTCGGCGGGCAGCTGGTCGGCGGAGGTGGCGTGCGCGCGGGCTGGCCAGCGGACGGCCGGCCACGGCGGTCACTGCGCCTCGCGCGGCTCGTGTGCCTCGCGCGGCTCGTGTGCCTCGGCCGGCTCGTGCGCCTCGCCCGGCTCGCGGGGGGACATCGCGCCGTACAGGAACGTGTCGACCAGCTCGGGCGTGCTCAGCGCGCCTACGGCCCCCGGCCGCGACCGGCTGAACAGCAGGCCCAGGAACATCGCCGCGGCCTGCTCGCGCGGCACCCGCAGCGCCTTCTCGTCCGGCTCGAACAGGTCGCTGATCGCGGCCCTGGTCGCGGCGACCGACGCCTCCCTGGCCGCCATGTGCTCGGGGCCCGGCCGCTCCCGGCGATCCTTCCGGTAGCCCGACGCGTGCAGCGCGCCGAGCACCGCCACCAGCCGGGTCAGGTGCGCCCCCAGCGCCTCGGCGGCCTCGGTCAGCCGGCCGGCCAGCGGCTCGTCCAGCGGGATCGAGGCGATCTCCCTGATGGCGTGCTCGTGCCGCAGCGCCTCGGCCAGCACGGTGTCGAGCAGTTCCTCCTTGTCGGCGAATACCCGGAAGATCGTCGCCTCGCCGATGCCCGCGGCCCGGGCCACCTGGCTGGTCGTGACCTTGGCGCCGTACTCGGCGACCAGCGGCAGCGCGGCGGCCACGATCATCTCCCGCCGCTGCTCCGGGCTCATCCCCGGCGCACGCCGCCGGGTGGTCTCGCTGGTGGTGCTCTCCTGG
>JBOHCO010000511.1:0-3367 GCA_050698895.1 Streptosporangiaceae bacterium | reverse complement strand
ACGCCTGCGCGCGAGGACAAGCCGGAACCGCGGGCTGCCGTCCTCGCGCCGGCCCAGAGTTTCCAGGGGGACTGTCGTCACGCTGAATCCGGATGCGGTCAGGTCGTCGCGGACCGCGTGCAGCGGGCAGGTGCGGTAGTACATGACGAACGGGGGCCGCCACACGGCATTGCGGACCCGCATGGCCAGGTCGAACCCGGCCAGGGCCCAGTACCAGCCGGAGGTGACGGGCGGCGGCGCGCCGATCGGGAAGGCGAAGACCCCGCCCGGCCGCAGCGCGCGGTACACCCCGGCGAACAGCTCGGGCCGTTCGGCGGGCCGGAAGTGCCCGAGGGCGCCGAAGCTGACCGCCAGGTCGAACGCCCCGGCGAAGGGCAGGGCCCGGACGTCGGCCCGTACCCACCCGGCGTCCGGGCGCGCGCTGCGCGCCTGCGCGATCATGCCCGCGCTGAAGTCCACGCCCATGGTCGGTCCCTGGCACACCGATTCGAGGACCCGCAGGCCCGCGCCGGTGCCGCAGCACACGTCCAGCCCGCGGCCGGACGGGCCGAGCGCGCGCAGCGCGCCGGAGGTCGCGTCCAGCAGGCCATCGGGGGTGCGGAAAGGAGTGTCGTCAAACTTCGGCGCCAGCAGGTCGTAGCCGCCTTCGACCGAGGACAGCGCCTGCCTCGCCAGTTCACCCACCGACGGGCCTCGAGGCGAGAACATCGGCCCAGGGTACTGTCGCGGAGTGAAGATCACGCGGATAGAGGTGTTCAGCTACCGCCTTCGGTACGAGCACGGCAGCTACGTCATGTCGCACGGGCGCCAGGCGACCCATGAGACCGGCACGCTGGTCCGGATCACCACCGCCGACGGCGTCGACGGCTGGGGCGAGATCACCCCGCTGGGCAGCACGTACCTGCCCACCTACGGCGGGAGCATCCGCGCCGCGCTGCAGACCCTCGGCGAGGCGCTGCTGGGCCACGATCCCACCAACATCGGTCGCATCAGCCGCGTGATGGACCTGGCGCTGATGGGACACAGCTACTCCAAGAGCGCCCTCGAGATGGCCTGCTGGGACATCTTCGGCAAGGTCGTCGGTCGGCCGCTGGTCGACCTGATCGGCGGCCGGCTGAACGACGACTTCCCGCTTTACGAGGCGGTGCCCCTGGGGACTCCCGCGAAGATGGCCGAGTTCGTGCGGGCGCGCGGCGAGGCGGGCATCACCCGGTTCCAGCTGAAGGTCGGCGGCGATCCCGCCGACGACATCGCGCGGGTAGTCGCGGCCAGAGCCGCGGCTCCGGATGGCGCCGTCATCGTCGCTGACTCCAACGGCGGGTGGCAGCTGCTGCAGGCGCGGCGCGCCATCCGGGGCATGGAGGACCTGGACGTACTGGTCGAGCAGCCGTGCCGGGAAACCCCCGAGTGCGCCCTGGCGCACCGCGGGTCGACGTTGCCGATGGTGCTGGACGAAAGCGTCGTCACGCTCGCCGACCTGTTCGCGGCCAGGGACGCGGGTGCCCTGGCCGTCAACCTGAAGGTGAGCCGGGTCGGCGGCCTGGCCCGCACGGTGCAGATGCGTGATCTGGCCCAGGAACTGGGCCTGTCCGTGTCGGTCGAGGACATGTGGGGCGGCGACATCATCACCGCGGCGGTCAGCCACCTGGCCGCCAGCACCAGCCCGGACCACCTCATGAACGTGTCGTTCTTCAACGACTGGACCGATGGCCACGTGGCCGGGCACGAGCCCCGCTCGGTCAACGGCCGGGGCCGGGCGCCCTCGGCGCCCGGCCTGGGCATCGAGGTCGATGCCACCGGGCTGGGTCAGCCGATCTTCGTCGCCGCCGGCTGACTTGCCTGGCTGAGTGGCTGGGTCGTCCAGTCCGCCGGGTTGGCGCCCAGCAGCCGGGTGTGGTGAGCGAACAGGGCGATGGCGTTCGGCGAGGCCGGGCTGCCGATGGTGGAGTAGAACACGTTCAGCCCGTCCACATGAGTCGCGCACACCTGCTGTTGCGGCGGATTCCCGCGTACCGCCCGGATGTGATTGACGGTCACCCGGTAGCCGTTCAGGGTCTCGTGCGCGGACTCCCGGTTCGGGTAGAAGTAGCATCCGCCGCGGGCGGCCGGGTCAGCGCTGATCGAGGTCCCGGCTGGGCCGCCGCCGCGCGCCAGCCCGTACTGGCTGGCCCGCCGTATCCCGGAGTCATACCTGAAGAAGGTGCTGACCACTGCCACCCGGGCGACATCCCGGTCAGCTGGACCGGGAACCAGATCGAGGGCCGGATCGCGACGCGGTACCGGAGGGTGTCCGCTACCTTGACTGCCTCGCGGACCGAGGCCTGCCGCGCGGGGACCAGGGTGACCCAGCTGCCCCGCGCGTACTCCCAGAGCAGGGTCCTCCCGGTCGTCGTCGCGAATGAGGGTCTCATTGCGGATCGGCCGCGAGGCCGTCCAGCCACTCTCGCGTCTGGCGGGGTGAGCGCAGCAGCACGATGGCCGGCGCCGACGGATCGGCGGCCCACCCGCGCATGCGCTGCCGCTTGCGCTTGAACGACCGGAAGTGCCAGAACACGATCCAGTCCCGGGAGAAAGCGAGACGGAAGGACTCGACGTTTCCGTTGCAGATCGGGCGGCGATCGACGGCCCGGGCGACCGTCCTGCGGATCAGCCGCTGCAGCGAGAGCCACCGCGGGTAGTCAAGGCCGATGATCAGCTGGACCCGCGCGAGCGGCAGGTCGAGCCACTTGCCGTAGGCGGTGTCCAGCACCCACCGCTCCCCGGCGCAGATCGCGGCTATCCGGCGCCGCTGGTCGTCGTCAGGGACGGCCACCCAGCCCGGCTGCCAGGTCAGGTCATCGATCGAATGCCACGGCAGCCCGGTCCGCTCACCGACCTGCCGGGCGAGCGTGGTCTTGCCCGACCCAGTCACCCCGTAGATGAGGATCCGCTGGATCCCGGTCGGCCGGACCGATCCGCCAGAGGCCGCCTGCTGCCCTGCGCGGTCCGCCACACTGCGAGATGGTATCGCCCGGTCACCGAGCCGGACCCGGACCTGCGGGTCGCGCGAGGGGTGGAACACGGGGGCACGGGATGGACCGCCCAAAGCACGTACGACCCGGGTGGGCAAAGGACGGCGAGGGATCCGATGCGACAGCGTGTTCTGGTGGCCTTGATGGCCGCAGCCGGCCTGGCCGGAACGACGACGATCGCGACGGCGGCCGGCCCGGCCGCGGCCGCGGTGATGCCGGCCAGCAGCCAGGTGGCGGCCGCAGTCGGCGGCTGGGGCAGGGCGGCGCTGCTGCCCGGAGCGGGCAAGCTGGGTGACGGCGCGGACGGCATCTCGGTGTCCTGCCCGTCGACCGGGAACTGCACGGCCGGCGGCGGC
>JBOHCO010000510.1:0-3727 GCA_050698895.1 Streptosporangiaceae bacterium | reverse complement strand
GTACAGGCCGAACGCCTGGCCGCGCTCCTTGGCCCCGAAGAAGGTCCGGAAGGTGGCCAGCACCTGCGGCGCCATGGCCGCGGCGGCCGTGCCCTGGACCACCCGGCAGGCGATCAGCTCGCCGGCCGTCTGGGATAGCCCCGCGGCCAGGCTGGCCGCGCCGAACAGCCCGACGCCGAACAGGAAGACCCGCTTGCGGCCGAGCCGGTCGCCCATGCTGCCCGCGATGATCAGGGCGGCGGCGAAGGCCAGCATGTAGCCGGAGATGACCCACTCCAGCGAGGTGGCGCCGGCGTGCAGGTCCCGGCGGATGGTCGGCAGGGCCACGTTCACGATCGTCAGGTCGATCATGTCCATCAGCGCCCCGACGATCAGGACGGCGGCGGCCAGCCAGCGGAGGCCTGGCCCGTCGCGCCGCCAGGCGCGGCGGGCGAGGCGAGTGCTGCTAACCCCAGGGCCCGGCTGGGCCCCCGCGAGGTCCGGGCGCGAGTTCATGAGCCCTCTCCTTTGAGCGGTTAGAACCACATCATTTAACAGTGGTTGATCCTCGAACGGTGTTCCGTGACGAACACTGTTCTAGCATTCGTCCAGCGTTCTAGTCAGCCGCCGTTCGATACTGGTACGCTGTTCCAGATGAGCGACGACAGCCGGCGGGCCGAGATCCCGCCCCCGCCCTGGCAGCGCCTGCCCGACCGGCCGGCCCGGCGGCGGCGCGACCCGATCAGCCGCGAGGCGATCGTGGCGGCGGCCATCGCGCTGCTGGACCGGGACGGCTACGACGCGCTGAGCATGCGCGCGCTGGCCGAGGAGCTGGGCACCGGCGCGGCCTCGCTGTACTGGCACGTGGGCAGCAAGGACGGCCTGCTCGACCTGGTCATGGACGAGCTGATCGGCGAGGTGACCGTGCCCGAGGCCGACCCGGCCCGGTGGCGGGAGCAGGTCAAGGAGGTGGCGCGGGCCCAGCGGGCGGTCTGCCTGCGCCATCCCTACATCGTCCGGGTGTCCATCGGCCGCATCCCGCTGGGCCCGAGCGCGCTGCGGCTCAACGAGCGGGTGCTGGCCATCATGCGCGCGGGCGGCCTGCCGCCGGTGCTGGCCGTGCAGGGCTTCCTGCTGCTGATCGAGGTCATCAACGGGTTCACGCTGGACGAGACCGGGGTCAGCGGGGATCAGGAGCCCGCCGACCCGGCAGCCCAGGCCGAGATGGCCGGCATGGTCAGCGGCTACCTGAAGGAACTGCCCGGCGAGCGCTTCCCGAACCTGACCGAGCTGGCGGGCGAGTTCGCGCTGGCCGACAACGACGAGCGGTTCGATCTGCTCATCGACATCTTCGTGGATGGTCTGGCCCGGCGCGCAACCGCCGGCTAACAATGCACAGATGAGCCACGTGTCCGAGATACCCACGGTCTCGCTCCCCGGCGGCGGCCAGCTGCCCCTCATCGGCTTCGGCACCTGGAAGCTCAAGGGCTACCAGGCCGAGGCGGCCGTGGCGGCCGCCGTGGCGGCCGGCTACCGGCACCTCGACACCGCGGTCATGTACGGCAACGAGGCCGAGATCGGCACCGCGCTGGGCAACAGCGGGCTGGCCCGCGAGGAGATCTTCCTCACGACCAAGATCCGGCCCTCGGACGCGGGCAAGGAGCCCGCCGTGCTGCGCCGGTCGCTGCGCGCGCTGCGGGCCGACTACGTGGACCTGTGGCTGATCCACTGGCCGCCGAACCGCCGCCAGCTCAGCCGGCAGCTGTGGAACGAGGTGCGCCGGCTCCGGGACGAGGGCCTGGTCCGGGACATCGGGGTCAGCAACTTCGACCTGGACCAGATCGACGACCTGATCGCGGCCACCGGAGAGGCGCCCGCGGTCAACCAGGTGCCCTGGAGCCCGGGGCGCTACGACGCCGGTCTGCTGGAGGGCCACCGGGCCCGCGGCGTGGTGCTGGAGGGCTACAGCCCGCTCAAGGGCACCCGGCTCGACCACCCCGTGCTGACCGACATCGGCCGGGCGCACGGGGTCAGCGCGGCCCAGGTGGTGCTGCGCTGGCACGTGGACCACGCCATCCCGGTCATCCCCAAGTCACGGCGACCGGAGCGGATCGCCGCCAACCTCGACCTGACGGGCTTCGCGCTGACCGACGCCGAGGTGGCCGCGGTCGACGGCCTGGCCGGCCGCTAGCCGCGGCGGCAGGGCCAGGCTGGCCGCGGTGCCGGCCAGGCCCAGGACCGCCGTCACCGCGATGGCGGCGGTGAACCCGTCGCTGAACGCCGCCGGGGAGCCGTAGCTGCCCGCCGCGGCGAACACCGCGGCCGGGACGGCCACGCCGAACGCCCCGCCGAGCTGGCGCATGGTGCTGAACGCCCCGGAGGCCTTGCCGATGTCGCCCGGGACCACCGAGCCGACCACCGACTTGGTCAGGGCGGGCAGGGCCAGCGCGACGCCCGCCCCGACCATGACCATCGGCGCCACCAGCGCCCAGTAGGACAGGGCGGGCCGGGCCAGGGCGGCGATCCAGGCCAGCCCGGCGGTCTGCAGGGCCAGGCCGGTGACGATCAGCGGCCGCCCGCCGATCCGGTCGGCCAGCGTCCCGGACACCGGGCCGAGCAGGAGCGGGGTCACCCCCCAGGGCAGCAGCCGCAGGCCGGCGTCGAGCGGGCCCTGGCCCAGGGTGACCTGCTGGAACTGGGCCATGAAGAAGATCGCTCCGGTCAGCGAGGCGCTCTGCAGGAAGATGGCCGCGTTCCCGGCCGAGAACCCCCGCGACCCGAACAGCCGCAGCGGCAGCAGCGGCGCGCCGGCCCGGCGCTCGCGGGCCACGAACAGCGCGGTGAGCACCGCCCCGGCGGCCAGCGGGCCGGCCACCTGCGGGCTGGCCCAGCCCGCCTCGTTGCCCCGGACCAGCCCCCAGACCAGGCCCACCGCGGCGACGGTGCTCAGGGCCAGGCCGGGCAGGTCGAGCGCGGCCCGCGGCCCGCGGCTCTCCGTGAGCCGGGTCAGCACGCACGGGATGGCGAGCAGGGCCACCGGGACGTTCAGCCAGAAGATCCACGGCCAGGAGATCCCCTGGGTCACCGCGCCGCCCACCACCGGGCCCACGGTCGCGGCCAGGCCGGTGACGCCGCCGAAGATGCCCATCGCCCAGCCCCGCCGCTGCGGCGGGAACGCCGCGTTCAGCAGGGCCAGGCCCAGCGGCATGATCATCGCCGCCCCGGCGCCCTGCACGGCGCGGGCCGCGATCAGCCAGCCGATGCCGGGGGCCAGCGCGCAGGCGGCCGAGGCCGCCGCGAACAGTCCCAGGCCGGCGGCGAACAGCCGGCGGCGGCCGAACCGGTCCCCCAGCGCCGCCGCGGTCAGCAGCAGCACCGCGAAGCTCAGCGTGTAGGCGCTGATCGTCCATTCCAGCTGGCCCAGCGAGGCGCCCAGGTCGCGGCGGATGGTGCTCAGCGCCGTCGCCACGACCAGCAGGTCGAGCACGACCATGAAGGACGCCGCCGAGGCCAGGCCCAGCGCCCAGCCCTGCTCCGGGCGCACCCCGCTAGTGGTGGCCCTGCTCGTGATGGCCATGTGCCCTCCGATTACTTTCCGGCATCGCGGGTGTCCTTTCTTAGGGGACGAGCAGGACCACCGCGAGAGGACAGCAGGCCGAGATGACGCAGCCTGACGGGCCGGTCTGGGCGGAGCCGTACCCGGACGCGCTGCTCGGCGGGACGCCGGACGAGACGATGGCGCTGGCCT
>JBOHCO010000509.1:0-3206 GCA_050698895.1 Streptosporangiaceae bacterium | reverse complement strand
TCCCCCGTCCGCTGGCTCATCAGCGCTCGTCACCAGGGCCGCCTTTCCCGCCGGATTGCCAAGAGACCTACCATTCTCCGATGAGCGGTCCCAGACTTGCGACGGGGGCGCGCGCCAGCGCGGATGTCGTCGTCATTGGCGCCGGGTTCGCCGGGCTCATTGCCGCGCGTGAGCTGGGCCGCGCCGGGCTCGACGTGCTGGTGCTGGAAGCCCGCGACCGGGTCGGCGGGCGCACCTGGACCGACCGCAGGCTCGGCCACGACCTTGAGCTCGGCGGCACCTGGGTGCACTGGGTCCAGCCCCACTCGTGGGCCGAGATGACCCGGTACGGGCGGGAGATCGTGCGCAGCCCGGCGGCGCAGGAGGCGTACTGGCTCGGTGCGGGCGGCGCTCCGCGCACGGGCACGCCCGAGCAGTTCATGGCGCTCATCAGCGACGGGCAGCAGGCGATCGTGGACGACGTGCGCGCCGCCATCCCGCGCGGCGTCGACCCGACGACCGGCGAGATCGGCGGGCTGGACGCGCTCAGCATCCAGGACCGGTTCGACGCGCTCGGGCTGGACGACGAGGCGCGCTGCGCCAGCGAGTCGGTGTGGGTCGGCCACGTGAACGCACGGCTCGACCAGGTCGGCCTCTCGAGCGCCCTGCGCTGGGCGGCCGCGGCGGGAGGCCACTGGCAGCTCATGCACGAGGCATCCGCCACCTACCGCGTCGCCGGCGGCATGAGCGGGTTCACCCGGGCCATCGCGGCCGACGTCGCGGGCGAGATCCGGCTGGGCGCCACCGTCACGAGGGTCGCGCAGGAGACCGGCGGGGCGGTCGTGACCTGTGCTGACGGCGCCGAGGCGCGGGCCGGGCGGGTGATCTCGACGCTGCCGGTCAACGCGATCGCGGGCATCCAGTGGGAGCCGGGACTGCCGGATGCCTGGCGGCGGGCGAACGCCGAGACCTTCGCGTCGCAGGGGGTGAAGGTCTGGGTGAAGGTGTCTGGCCGGGTGCCGCGGTTCTTCGCGTACGCGAGCCAGCGGCACCCGATCTCGGTGCTGAAGACTGAGTTCGTCGACGGCGACGCTACGGTCCTGGTCGGGTTCGGTCCCGACCACACGCAGCTCGACGTGACGAGCGTGGCCGATGTGCAGGCCGCGGTGGACGCGATGCGACCCGGCCTGGAGGTCGTCGAGGTGGCCGCGCACGACTGGATGAAGGACCCGCTGTCACGGACCACCTGGATGACCCACCGGCCCGGGCAGCTGACCCGTGACCTGGTCGAGTTGCAGCGGCCCGCGGGCGTGGTGCACTTCGCTTCGAGCGACAACGCCAGCCTCTGGGGCGGCTTCGTGGACGGCGCGATCGAGAGCGGCCTGCGCGAGGCGCGGCGGGTCGCGGCGGCGCTCACGCCGGCTGGATAGGCGTGGAACAAGGTGGCACCGCATGGACCGCCCTAGCCATGAAGCCAAGAGGGAGCCGTGACCGCCGCTGACCGCGATGCCGCCAGGGCCCGAGAGCGACCCGGCCGTGGCCGCCACCGTGCGATTGCTGCACCGTCGCCAGGGCCGGGGCCGGGCGGCCGTGACCACCTTCCTGGTGTTCCTCCTGGCCCCGGCGCCTCCTCCAGCGCGCAGTCGCAGGGGACGCCTCCGCCGTCCTGGTTCCAGGACATGATCCTCGCCGTGGGCGCCCTGACCATCGTCGGCATCGTCGCGGCGGTGGCCGACACGGTGGTGCTGCGCCGCAGGCCACCTGCGGTCCGGGCGCAGGCCGCCCCGCTCGCCGCGCGCCGCCGACGGGCTCGCTGCCGACAGTCTCGCAGCGTACGTCTCCGACCACTACGGCCTGTGCGCCGAGCTGCGCTACTGGGGTCAGCCCGGCCGCCGGGAGCAATTGTCAAATCCTGTGGATCGGTAATGCCAGGCAGTTAGGCGCTGAGGTGCTCATGAAGCATCTGCCAGGCGCCGTCGCCGTTGATGAGGACGTTGGTTCCTCGTCCGCTGCCTGATGCCGACTGCCGGTTAATGGTGCCGGTCCAGCTGAAGCGGTAACGGCAGACCGCGTGGTTGTCGCTGATGGCGACCCATTCCAGATCTTCGATCTGGTAGGTCTCATCGTGAATGGTGGCGAAGGTCCGGGCGATGGCGGTGAGGACGGCGTCGCGGCCGTGATGCGATCCGTCGGAGAACCAGTAGACGGCTTCAGGTGCGATCATCGGCGCAACCTGGGCTATGTCGTGGCTGTTGGTGGCCTGCTCGTAAGCACGCATGAACGCGGTGGGCGCGGTGGGCGCGGTGGCGGGTTCTGGCATGGCTGGTCCTACCTTCCCGGCCGGCGCGCCAACGCCGGTCATTGCTCGAGCGCCTTCACACGGGTCACCGGGAAGGTACAACCCTCTCCCGGCCACCCACAGGTCTCAAGCATTGATCCCGCCGCGACCGGTCAGGCTAGGACTCCAGGTACCGGAGGACCGCCAGGACCCGGCGGTGGTCGGCGTCTGACGGGGCCAGGCCGAGCTTGCTGAAGATGTTGCCGACGTGCTTCTCGACGGACCGGTCGGAAACGAAAAGGATCTCGGCGATGGAGGCGTTGGACCGGCCCTCGGCCATCAGCGCGAGCACCTCGCGTTCCCTGGGCGTGAGGGTGGTGAGCGCGTCGTTGCGGCGACTCGCGCCCAGCAGTTGCGTCACGACCTCCGGATCGAGGGCGGTGCCGCCGGCGGCCACCCGGCTGAGAGCATCGACGAACTCCTCGACGTCGCCGACCCGGTCCTTGAGCAGGTATCCGACACCGCCGGTGCTGCCGCCGGGCGCCGCGGCGAGCAGATCGGCCGTATAGCGGGTCTCGATGTACTGCGAGAACACCAGCACTCCGGTCTGGGGGTGGTCGCGGCGAATGGCGATCGCCGCGCGCAGGCCCTCGTCGGTGTAGCCGGGCGGCATCCGCACGTCGACCACGGCGGCGTCCGGATGGTGCTCGGCCACGGCGGCTAGCAGGTCGTCGGCGTTGCCGACGGCGGCGACTACCTCGTGGTCACTGTCGGCGAGGACCTCGGCCAGGCCGGCCCGCACTACGGCCGAGTCTTCGGCTATCACGATCCGCATCGCGGCTCCCGTTCGGTCAGGCGTGGGACGGCAGCTCAACGGTGACTGCGGTGGGGCCTCCGGGCGGGCTGCTGATCTGCAGCCTGCCGTCGACCATCCCGACCCGCTCAGCCA
>JBOHCO010000508.1:0-1167 GCA_050698895.1 Streptosporangiaceae bacterium | reverse complement strand
CGCCCACCCGCGCGTTCAGCGAGGTCAACCCGGCCCACTGGTACGTCGCCTCGTACCTCACGGTCGTCATCGCCGCGACCGGGCTGATCATGATGCCGGTGCACCTGGCGTCCTACCGTGAGCGCGGCGTGCTGCGCCGGTTCGCGGCGGCCGGGCTCCCGCGCTGGTCGTTCGCGCTCGGCCAGCTCGTCACCGGGCTGGCCGCCATAGCCGCCGGATCGGCGCTCCTGCTCGCGGTGGCCGTTCCCGTCTACGGCCTCCCGCCGCTGCACCAGGCCGGGCGGGTCATCGCCGCGTTCCTGCTCGGCGCGGTGGCGTTCGTCAGCATCGGCGTCCTGCTGGGCACGGTCCTGCCGTCGGCGCGCGCCGCGCAGGCGGTCGGGCTGATCCTGTTCTTCCCGTCCTTCCTGCTCGGGGCCGGCGGTCCGCCACCGCACGTGATGGGTACCGCGCTGCGGTCGGTAGCGGGCTACCTCCCGCTGACCTGGGTGACCGACGCGGTGCGCGACCCGTGGCTCGGGCTGGGCGCGGCCACCGGGTCGCTGGCGCTAGTCGCCGCGCTGGCCGCCCTCGCTGCGCTGTGGGCCGTGCGCCGGTCCGCCCTGTGACCGGCCCGGCCGCCCGACCGCGCGGCTACGGGAAGGCGCGCAATTAACAAGGTCCGCCCATCGCCCCGGCCGCCGCCAGGTACCCGGCCAGCTCCGCCGACCGGAGTTCCGGTACCGGCCGGCGGCCGGGCGGCTAACCGCGGCGGCGCAGGCGCTAGTCGGCTGACCCGTCGCCCGGCGGCGGCCGTTGGACGCCAGTGAGGCCGGGCCGTCCGCCCGCCAGCCACGCCGCGGGTGCGCCCGCTTCGTGCTCGCCCACTACCTGGCGGTGCCGTGTGGGACGCATGAGTGCCCACCAGATGGCGACCCGCAGGCGCCGCACGGCCTGCAGATGACTGGCGTTGCGGAGGGCCCGCTTGGTCCGAGGCCCGTTCAGCATGGTCCACTTCAGCTGGCTGGCCAGCTGGCGCGGGCTGGCCAGTCTCCGGCGCTGCGGCCCGGCCGGGTACATCTCCCGGTACCGGGCATCGGCCAGCACCGCCGCGGCGTGCACGGCGACATCCACCAGCTGCTCGGCCGTCTGCTGGTCAGGCGCGACGTAGTGGCCGGCCGCGGGCTC
>JBOHCO010000507.1:0-2299 GCA_050698895.1 Streptosporangiaceae bacterium | reverse complement strand
CACCCGGACAGCAGCGCGACGGCCGACAGCGCCGTCCCGATCACGGCGCCGAGCCGGGCGCGCCTGGTCCTGGAGATTCCGGGCATTCGCTCACTGCCTCCTCTGGCTGGCGGAGGCCCGCTGACGCGGGCCGCGAAGGTCCCCTGCACCGGAGACAGCCCCGCCGGCCCGCGGATAACACAAATTTCCCCTAACAAGGCGCGGTCGCCCGGGCGGGCCCGCCCGCCGCCCGCCCGGTCAGCCGCGGCGAGCTGATAGGAAGGTTCACTCCGCCGCTCGCCGCCGCTCGCCGCCGGGCGGGGCCGGTCAGGCCGGGATGGTCCGGGTCCGGGGCCCGGCGCGGAGCACCTGCGAGGGCAGCTGCCGGCCGATGACCTGCTCCGCGTCGGCCGCGGCCGCGATCATCGCCTCCAGGTCGATCCCGGTCGCCACGCCCATGTCCTCCACCATGTGGATCAGCTCCTCGGTGGCGATGTTGCCGGTCGCGCCGGGCGCGTACGGGCAGCCGCCCAGGCCGCCCACGGAGGCGTCGAAGTCGGCCACGCCCAGCTCCAGCGCGGTCAGCACGTTGGCCAGCCCGGCTCCCCTGGTGTTGTGGAAGTGCAGGTTGAGCGGGACGCCGGGGTAGGCCGACCGGAACTCGCCGACCAGCGCGCGGACCCGGCCCGGCGTGGCCATGCCCGTGGTGTCCCCGAACGAGACCGAGTCCGCGCCGTCGGCCACCGCCCGCCCGGCCACCCGGACCACCCGGTCCACCGGGACGTCGCCCTCGTACGGGCAGCCCCAGGCCGTGGACACGATGACCTGGCAGCTCACCCCGCGCTGGTGGGCCTGGCCGATGATCTGCGCGATCTCGTCCAGCGACTCCTCGGTGCTCCGGTTCACGTTCTTGCGGTTGTGGGTGTCGGACGCCGAGACCACCGCCTCCAGCTCGGCCAGGCCCGCGTCCAGCGCCCGCTGCGCGCCGCGCAGGTTGGGGACCAGCGCGGAGTACCGCACTGACGGCACCCTGGTGATGCCCGACCAGACCTCGCTGGCGTCGGCCATCTGCGGGATCGCCGTGGGCCGGACGAAGGACACCGCCTCGATCCGCCGCACGCCGGTGGCCGACAGGCGGTCGATCAGCTCGATCTTGGCCGCGGTCGGCACCGGGTCCTCGTTCTGCAGCCCGTCCCGCGGGCCGACCTCCCGGATCGAGATGCTGCTGGGCAGGTCAGTCACGACAGGGGCCCTCGTTTCGAGAAGGATGGCGGTGCTGGCGGTGCTGGCGGCCAGACGGGCGCTCGCCGGGCCGCGAACGCGGCGATGCCCTCGCGGCGGTCGGCGGACAGCGCGGCCGTCCGCCAGGCAGCGTCCTCGACCTCCAGCGCGGCGCCCAGGCCCAGCCCGCCGCCGAGCCGGATGGCCTGCTTGGCCGCGCGCACCGCGACCGGGGAGTTGGCCGCGATCTGCCGGGCCAGGTCCATGGCGCACTCGACCGCGCCGCCCGCGGGCACCCGCCGGTCGGCCAGCCCGATCCGCTCGGCCTCGGCCGCGTCCAGCTTGCGGCCGGTGAGCACCAGGTCGGCGGCCCGGCCCGGACCCAGCCGGCGGGCCGTGAGCTGGGTGCCGCCGCAGCCAGGGACCAGCCCGACGCTGGTCTCGGGCAGGCCGAACACCGCGGTCTCGTCGGCCACGATGATGTCGCACGACAGGGCCAGCTCGCAGCCGCCGCCCAGGGCGTAGCCGTGCACGGCGGCGATGGCCGGCTGGGGCAGGCCGAGCAGGGCCCCGAACGCGGCCCGGAACACTGGCCGCTGAGCCAGGATCTGCTCGTCGGTCATGGCGGCGCGTTCCTTGAGGTCGGCCCCCACGCAGAAGGCCCGCTCGCCGGCCGCCGTCAGCAGCACGGCGCGGATCTCGCCGTCCGCGGCCACCTGGTCACAGGCCCGGGCCAGGCCGGCCAGCATCGCGGTGCTGAGCGCGTTCAGCGCGGCCGGCCGGTCCAGCACGATCTCGGCGATGACCCCGGCCGCCGCTACGAGCCCGCCGGGCGCCTGCGCCGTATGCACGGGATGCACGGGATGCACGGGATGCACGCGCAGCAAGACGCCCTCGGCCTGCGTACTCATTTCCAAGGCTCGCCCCGGGGCGCCTGATGACGCCGCCTTCCCTCGTCGCTCCTGCGCTCCTTCGTCGCTTCTCGCTCCTCAGTCCAGGCGCCGCCGCGCCCTCCAGCTCGCGCTGCTGTCACATCAGCAGGCTAATGCTCCGGGCGGAGCGCCTCGTCCTCGACTAGCTGGAACAGCTGGGCCTGGAC
>JBOHCO010000506.1:0-2176 GCA_050698895.1 Streptosporangiaceae bacterium | reverse complement strand
GTTGCCGCCCAGCCAGCTGGCCAGGTACTGCAGGCCCACGCTGACGTTGCTGCGCAGCCCGGCCTCCGTGATCACGCCTGGCGTCTGGTCGATGGACAGCAGGTCGGCGGCGCTGACCGCCACGTCCCGGCGGAGCTTGGCGAGCTGGCTGGGCGCGTCGCCGAGCACGCCGTCGAACACCTCGCGGCAGACCGGCACCAGGTCCGGATGGGCGACCCAGGAGCCGTCGAACCCGTCCCGCGACTCGCGGTTCTTGTCCTCGCGCACCTTGGCCAGCGCCTTCTCGTTGTACTCAAGAGGTCGCACGTCGTTGCCCGCCCATCTGCTGACGTCGGAGGCCAGAGCACTTACCTGTGCATCCCAGATATCAAGAGGCGCATCGTCGGCGCGGACCAGGAGAATGTCAATATCGCTTTGCTCGGTCATCGTGCCGCGGGCCGCTGAGCCGAATATGGCAGCGTATTCTGGCCGTAGATCCCAGTTTTCGAGATGTTTTCGATTTGTTGTAGCAACCTCTGAGTAAGGCGGGCGAGCTGGATGATGGGATCGGCAGCCAGGTGCTCGCGATTGAGCTCATAGGTATAGGTGCCACCGACTCGTATCGACTGAACGATCCCCTGGCGGACGAGGCGGTGGAGAACCTTGCGGATGCCTTCCCCTGAATACCGGTCAAGTATCCGATGGAGCTGTCTCGTGGTGAACGTCACTTCGTGCTGGGCGAGCACGGCGCGAACGTCACCGTCGAGCGTGGGAGTGACCGTAGCCAGGGGCCGACTCAGCTGCAGGGCCCCCCGGCGCAGTTGCCGCAAATTAAAGCCGACTATAGTACACGCGCTTGTACTATAGTTGAGGTATCAGGACTAAAGCTGGCCTCGACAACGGTGCGGCGACAGTGCCAGCCTTCCGGGCGCTGTGCCGGTTCGCTGTGTCATCTTGAGCGGTCAGTGCGCGCCGCCGCCGGAGTTCTCGGCCACGTTGCCGCCCACGGAGCAGATGACCTGGCTGGACGGGTCGGGGGCGTAGAACAGGCCGTAGGGCTCGGCGGCCTTGCTGACGGCCAGGTTGGCGACGCCGGGCTCGACGGTGCCGGGCAGCACGACCAGGCCGGGGCTGGACCGGTGGGCGGGCGCTACGCCCAGCGACGTGACCGAGCCGCTCACGTCGCTTGCCATGCACGGCTACGGTTACGGTCGGCCGCATAGCGCGTTCCGGCCCCTGCCGTCCAGGAGATTGGCGGGTAGCCGGGACCCAAGCGGCGGGAGTTGCAGAGTGGCGGCCTGTCAGGCCGCCACGAGCGGGTGGGCGAGTGCCTGCTCGTACAGTGGCTCGGGAGCTAGGTCGAGGCCGTCAGGCCACACGACGGTCCCCGATTCGAGGTCGACCGTGACCTGCGCGAAGAAGTCGGGATTGTTGAGCGGTTCCAGGACTCCCGTCCAGTGTTCTTCGGAGAAGTCGACATCGCCGACAGTGCCGTCGCTGAACAGCAGGCGGAGCACGTGGTCTCCGAGGACCGCGACGCCCACAACGCTGGGCAGGTAGATCTCGCTCATCTCCCTCATGCTACGGCAGCGGCGCGATGCTGAGCAGTACCTCGTTCTTCCTGGCACGGTCCCAGTTCGCCTGGATTTCCGCACTCCGAAGGCGGGCCCACTCACGGACAAATTGCAGAGCGCGGGGATCGAGGCTGCCCGCGAGCAGTGTGCCGTCCAGGGCCATCGAGGCGCGGCGGCCGGCGTGGTAGGCGTGGAAATGAGGAACTGGGTGATCGCGCTCATTTCAGTACATATAGATCACTACGCCGTAGAAGGCGCTTATGCGCGGCATGGCCCCGACGAAAGTCGAGAGCTAAGACGGTGGCCTGCCCAAATTGGGGCAACGCTCGGTGCGGACGGTCAAGAACACACCAGTCGGTATCGCCTATCATCAGCCATTTGTGATGTACTTGCCCGCGTGGTGCGCGGCATTGATGGGTTAGCGCAGGCCGGGGTTGACGGGCCTCCGGACGGGCGGGATGAGGTTGAGGGCGCGGGATCGAGGTCGCGGCTGGAGTTACGGCTGGCCAGGCTCCCGGCCGGGCATCCGAGCGCGCTTGAGGATGCCGGACGGGCGGGGGATGGCCGCGGTGAGGGCGTCGGTGACGGGGCGCCGGATGGGCCGCCGCCTGCGGATGGGCCGC
>JBOHCO010000505.1:0-3971 GCA_050698895.1 Streptosporangiaceae bacterium | reverse complement strand
GCGTTCATCCGGGCCCTGGGCGTCCCGCCCGCGGCCTACCGGGCGAGATTCTGACGAAAGGTAGTCCCGTGCTGAAGGTAGCCATCCTGCTGTACGACCGGTTCACCACCCTGGACGCGGTCGGGCCCTATGAGGTGCTGAGCCGGCTGCGCGGCGCCCGGGTGACGTTCGTCGCCGAGCGGCCGGGGCCGGTGACCGCGGACACCGGCATGCTGAGCCTGGTCGCTGAGCAGGCCATCGACGAGCTGCCGCACCCGGACCTGGTGCTGGTGCCCGGCGGGCCCGGCCAGGAGCAGCAGATGACCGACGGGCCGGTGCACCAGTGGCTCAGGGCCGCCGACGCCGTCAGCAGCTGGACCACCTCCGTCTGCACGGGCTCCCTCATCCTGGGCGCCGCGGGCCTGCTGCAAGGCCGCCGCGCCACCTCGCACTGGCTGGCCGTCGACCGGCTGGCCGACTACGGCGCGCAGCCGGCCAGCGAGCGGGTGGTGATCGACGGGAAGTACGTGACCGGGGCCGGAGTGTCGGCGGGCATCGACCTGGCCCTGACGCTGGCCGGCCAGATCGGCGGCCGGGACGCCGCCGAGGCCATCCAGCTCATGCTCGAGTACGCGCCGCAGCCGCCCTACCACGCGGGCTCCCCGCTGACCGCCCCGGCCGACCTGGTGGCCCGGCTGCGGATCGGCACCCGGCACTCCGCGCCCGACCGGGTGGCCGGCTAGCACGGGGGCCGTCTTGGCCGGGGGCTCTCAGCCGGTAACGGGCCCCTGGCCCGAGGCGGCCGCGCGCAGCGCCTTCACCCGGCCCGCGGGGTCGTCCGAGCCGAACACCGCCGACCCGGCCACGAACATGTCGGCGCCCGCCTCGGCGCACCGGCCGATCGTGTCCTCGGTGACGCCCCCGTCCACCTGGATCCAGATCTCGCCGCCGCTGGCCGCGGCCAGCCGGGCCGCCCGGCGGATCTTGGGCAGCACCAAGTCCATGAACTGCTGGCCGCCGAAGCCCGGCTCGATGGTCATCAGCAGCAGCATGTCCAGCTCCGGCAGCAGATCCGCGTAGGGCTCGACCGGCGTAGCCGGGTTCATGGCCAGCCCGGCCCGCGCGCCCGCCGCCCGGATCGCCCGCAGCGTGCGGATCGGCGCGCTGGCCGCCTCCGCGTGGATGGTCACGTTCCCGGCGCCGGCCTCCGCGTAGGCCGGCGCCCAGCGGTCAGGGTCGGAGATCATCAGGTGGCAGTCCAGCGGCAGCGCCGCGTGCCGCAGCAGCGCCTCCACCACCGGCAGGCCGATGGTCAGGTTCGGCACGAAGTGGGCGTCCATCACGTCCACGTGCAGCCAGTCGGCGGTGGCGGCCACCGACTCGGACTCGTCGGCGAGCCGCGCGAAGTCGGCCGCCAGCAGGCTGGGCGCTATCTGAACCACACCCGCGAGTCTAGGCCGCCGCGGGCGTCGCCGCCCGCTACCGGTCCGACCCCCGCGGCGGTGGCGGGCCCGGTAGCCTCAGCCTGGGCCCGCGGCGGACCAGAATGTCAGTGCCCCTGGCTAGCGTTCGATGTTGTATTCGAAACCCTTCGACATCAGGGAGGCAGGGAATTGATCACCGAGGCACCGGACAAGCTGCTGGACCGGGTGCGCAAGCTGCTGGCCAAGGCGGAAGACGAGAGCGTCACCCCGCCCGAGGCCCAGGCCCTGACGGCCAAGGCCGCCGAGCTGATGGCCAAGTACGGCATCGACCGGGCGCTGCTGGCGGCGGTCCGGCCGGAGACCGACCAGCCGTCGAGCCGGCTGCTGGACATCGACAATCCGTGGGGGCGGGTCAAGGCGCAGTTGCTGTGCGGCCTGGGGTCGGCGCTGCGCTGCCAGTGCATCATGCTGACCACCAGGACCGGGCTGCGGATCCACATGTTCGGGTACGACTCGGACATCGAGCGCACCGACGTGCTGTACACCTCGGTGCTGATCCAGATGTGGCACGGGCTGGCCGGCGCGCAGGTGCCGGAGTGGTCGCGCAGTCCGCGGGCGTGGCGCCGGTCGTGGTTGCTGGGCTTCGCCGCCGCGGTCACCGCGCGCGTGCGCACGGCAGAGCAATCGGCCCAGGCCAATGCGCAGCGCACCGCGCCGCCCGGTGAGGGGTCGCGGGCCGCGCTGGTGCTAGCCGACCGGGCCCTGGTGATCCGGCGGAACATGGAGGCCGAGTACCCGGTGACCCGCACCGCGCGGATGACCTACAGCGGCACTGGTTACGGCGCGGGCTTCGCCAAGGGCCAGCAGGCCGACCTCGGCACCCGCCGGGTGGCCCGGCCCGGCACCCGGTCGCTGACCAGCGCCGGGAGCTAAAGATTTGGCCAGGGCGGTCAGCTCGCTGACCGGGCGAATCCATTCGGGTCCTTTTGACCGCCGAGGGGGATCAGGTCATAGCGGCTCCAGTCCAGTTCGCCACAGCAGGACAGGCACCATGGTCGGCGCGCAGTAGCGTGCTTGTGACTGACCCAGACTCCGGCCGGGTTATGCCGACAGTGGATGCACAGCTGCAAGGTATGCGGCAGCAGGCCGGGCGCGGTCAGGGCTGCGGTCAGGGCTGCGGTCAGGCGGCGGATGCGGTTCATGACGAGTTCCTTCGGGCCATGCTCAACCTGTCCGTTGTGAGTGTGGGCTGGTCAGTGCCGCGCCGGCTATCCGACGTTCTGCGGATGCTCCAGCCCTTGTGGCCCGGCGTAACGTAAGGCCCGTAGGGAGGAGAGGGCCTTAGATGAGCACCCCGGTGCGGGCCAGCGCCCGGGACCTGCGTGCCCTGGCGGCCATCGTCAGCGAGGACCGCGCCGACCTGCCGGACGGGGAGGGGCTGCCGCCATCCCTGCTGGCCGATCTGATGGGCCAGATCCGCTGCGACGTGCTGTCGCTCCACGGATGGGACACCGGGCGGCTGACGTGTTGGTTCGGCCAGGAAATCCCGCCTGTCGATGCCGATGCCGCCCTGGATCAGGTGTTCTGGGAAAATTACTGGGACTGTCAGCACTGCAGTTATCCCGCCCGCACCGGAGACCTGCGCAGCGTCGTCAAGACCGCGGACTTCTACTCGACCCGGCAATGGCACAGCACCGGGATGTACACGCAGTACGATCGCCCGCTGGGGTTCGAGCACAGTCTCATGGTGTGCCTGCCGCGGGCGCTGCCGCGAACCGCTGGGACCGACCGGTATGTGCGGCTGTATTTGCACCGGGGACCCGGGCCGGACTTCTCCGAGCGTGACCGGGCGGTCCTCACGCTGCTGCGCCCGCACCTGGACCAGGCCTACCTGGACGCCGAGCAGCGCCGCCGTTCCGTCCCGCGGCTCACCCCGCGGCAGAAGGACCTGCTGCGCCTGCTGGCCGCCGGGCACACCAACGCTCAGATCGCCCGCCGCCTGGGCATCTCCGAGGGAACCGTGCGCACCCATCTGGAGAACATCTACGAACGGCTAAACGTTTCCAGCCGCACCGCCGCCGTCACCCGCGCTTTCCCCGACCAGGCACCCTAGGGCTTACCAGCACGGCGGCCGAGCGCCTTGTCCGGGGGCCACCACAGCCCGCTGGCTTGCTAGTTCCGCTGGAGCGGGTGACGGGAATCGGACCCGCATTGCCAGCTTGGGACACGGAGCGATATTCCCACGTCAGCGCGGCGATGACTGAGCCGCTCGCAGCCCGCGACTGGCTGACTAGCTACCAGCTCCCGCCACTTGTCGGTGACGACTCGGCTTCACCGGGACCTGGATGGCGATGTCGGCAGCGCCAACGTGGCCCTGGGCGCCGACAGGCTGTGGTCAAGGACCTGGGGGCCGTAGGTAAGGCCCCGCTCCGAGTCAGGTGGGGTAGGCGTCGGGGGTGGTGGTGTAGGTGCGTCCGGCTGGGGTGGTGAGCTGGAAGTGGCCGGGTGTGGGCTGGGTCAGGGTCCAGCCGGGGAGTTGCTTGATCTTGTGGTGGGTGCGGCAGTGGC
>JBOHCO010000504.1:0-8510 GCA_050698895.1 Streptosporangiaceae bacterium | reverse complement strand
CTGCTCAAGGGCGTCACCGCGCATTACGTGATGAGCCGGCCCGGCGCGGCGGCGCAGCAGGCCCGCGAGCGCGAGGTCATCCACGAGCTGACCCGGGCCGTGCGGGCCGGGGCGCCCGGAACGCTGGACCCGATGTTCGCGGCCGCGTTCGCGTCCGCCGCCACCGACCAGGCCCGGCACCGGGTGGTGATCGACCAGATCGCCTCGCTGACCGACACTTCGGCCAACTCCTGGCATGATCAGCTATGCGGGGCCGCTGATCCACTGTCGTGAACAGAAGGAGCACCCTCATGCCGGCAGTCGAGACCTACGTGATCGTGGGCGCCAGCCTGGCCGGGGCCAAGGCCGCGCAGGCCCTGCGGGAAGAGGGCTTCGCCGGCGCGATCGTCCTCATCGGCGCCGAGCACGAGCGCCCCTACGAGCGGCCGCCGCTGTCCAAGGACCTGCTGCTGGGCAAGGCCGAGCCGGGCTCGGTGTTCGTGCACGAGGCGGGCTGGTACGCCGACAACAGCGTGGAACTGCGGCTGGGCACCCGGGTCACCTCGGTCGACCGGGCCGGGCACCAGGTCCACCTGGAGGACGGCTCGGCGGTCGGCTACACCCGGCTGCTGCTGGCCACCGGCTCCTCGCCGCGCCGGCTCCCGGTGCCCGGCGCCGACCTGGCGGGCGTGCTGTACCTGCGCACGCTCGGTGACAGCCAGGCCCTGTCGGCCGCGTTCCAGCCCGGCGCCACCGTGGTCATCGCCGGGGCGGGCTGGATCGGCCTGGAGACGGCCGCCGCCGCCCGCCAGGCCGGCTGCGAGGTCACCATCGTCGAGCCCGAGCCGACCCCGCTGCACCGGCAGGTCGGGTCCGAGGTGGGCCAGATCTTCGCCGGCCTGCACCGCCGCCATGGCGTCCAGTTCCGGCTCGGCGAGGGCATCAGCGAGCTGCGCGGCGACGGCCCCGCCGCGGGCGGCGCGGTCCGCCAGGTAGTGACCTCGGGCGGGACCGAGCTGCCCGCCGACGTGGTGGTGGTCGGGATCGGCGCCGCGCCCAACGTCGGCCTGGCCGCCGACGCCGGGCTGGAGGTCGACAACGGCGTCCTGACCGATGAGTCGCTGCGCACCTCGGACCCCGACATCTTCGCCGCGGGCGACATCGCCAACGCGGTCAACCCGCTGTTCGGTCGGCGGATCCGGGTCGAGCACTGGGCCAACGCGCTCAACGGCGGCCCGGCGGCGGCCCGGGCCATGCTGGGCCAGCCGGTCTCCTACGACCGGGTGCCCTACTTCTTCAGTGACCAGTACGAGCTGGGCATGGAGTGCGCCGGGCTGCCCGAGCCGGGCAGCTTTGACTACGGCGTCTTCCGCGGCGACCCGGAGTCGCTGGAGTTCGTCGCGTTCTGGCTCAACTCGGGCGTCGTGGTCGCGGGCATGAACGTGAACGTCTGGGACGTCAACGACGACATCCAGCGGCTGATCCGGGCCAAGACCCCGGTGGACACCGCCCGCCTGGCCGACGCCGACGTCCCGCTGGGCGACCTGGTGGCCTAACCGGCCGGCCCTAACCGGGCCGGGTCAGGCGTAGTGGGATAGCTTGCCGCGCAGCTCGGCCGCGACGTCCCTGGTCAGGGCCATGATCTCGGACCGGCGGTCGGGCTCGAGGCGGTACTCGGGGATCGCCACAGAGATGACCAGGCACCGGCCGTCCCGGTCGGTCAGGATGGGCGCGCCGAGCAGGAGCACGGCAACGCGGTGGGCGGCGGGCTGGCCTAGATCAGCTCGGCCACCAAGCGCGGGGCGGCCGGCACACCTATTGACGTCCCGCTCGCTCACAAGGACGCTCTGTACGTTCGCGACTTTTACGACGCTTTGGAGGTCCGAGTACCCGATGCCCCGCTACCGGGGGAGATCGTCGTGATCGCGGTCGTGGCCAGCCGGGCCGGCTGCATGCCCGCTGCGGCGGACTGCGGGAAAGCGAGATCAGCGCGCGGGACGGGCAGCGCTGGCCGCCCGCCCCGGTGTCACGCACAGTGCCACGACAGTGCCACGACAGTGCCACGACAGTGCCACGAGGAGGAGAGCTCGGTGGGGACCTTTGATGGACAGACGGCCATCGTCACCGGCGCGGCCCAGGGCATCGGCGCCGCGGTGGCCGAGTTGCTCGCGGCCCGCGGCGCGCGCGTCGTGGTGGCCGACATCAACTCCGAGGGCGGCGCCGCGATGGCCGCCGGCCTGGGCGAGCCGAGCTTCGCGGTGCCGACGGACGTGGGCGACGAGGCGTCGGTGGCGGCCCTGCACGAGGAGGTGGTGAGCCGCACCGGGCGGATCGATGTGCTGGTCAACAACGCCGCCATCGTGCCGTTCACGGCCTGGGACGACGTCGACTTCGCCGAGTGGCGCCGGATCATGCGGGTCAACCTGGACGGCGTCTACCTGATGTGCCGGGCCGCCTCGGCGCAGATGCGCACCCGCGGCTATGGCCGGATCGTCAACCTCGCCTCGAACACGTTCTTCGCGGGTACCCCGAACATGGCCGCCTACGTCGCGGCCAAGGGCGGCGTCGTCGGCTTCACCCGCGCGCTGGCCACCGAGCTGGGCGGCAGCGGCATCACCGTCAACGCGGTCAGCCCCGGGCTCACCGCGTCGGAAGGGGTGCTGGACAGCCCGCACGCCGAGGCGTTCGGCTTCGTCGAGACGCTCCAGGCGGTCAAGCGCCGCGCCGTGCCCGGCGACATCGCCCCGGCCGTCGCCTTCCTGGCCTCCGAGGAAGCGGGCTGGATCACCGGGTCCACCGTCAACGTCGACGGCGGCCACGTTCGTCACTAACTCCCCGCGTCACCGAGGTCCCGGAAGGGGGCCACCATGGCACAGTCAGTCCACGACGAGCGGCCGTCCCTGGAGAGCATCGAGGGGGAGATCGAGTCCCACTCCATCGACGTCATCCCGGAGGGCGAGCGGCACGGCCGGGTCCGCAGCCAGTTAGCGCTCTGGTTCGCCACCAACGCCAACGTCTTCAACTTCGTCTTAGGCGGCTTCGCGATCCTGTTCGGCCTGAACCTGTTCTGGGCCCTCGTCGCGATGTTCGTCGGCACGTTCCTGGGACTGGCCTTCACCGCGCTGCACGCCGTGCAGGGCCCGCGGCTGGGCGTCCCGCAGATGATCCAGAGCCGGGGCCAGTTCGGCTTCTACGGCGCGGTGTTCATCTTCCTGGCCTCGATCCTGCTCGACGTCGGCTACCTGGCCGGCCAGCAGGTCGTCCAGGCCCAGTCGCTGCAGGACCTGGTCAGCTCGGTCAGCATCCCGGTGTGGATCATCATCGTGACCATCCCGGCCGCGGCGCTGGCCATCTTCGGCTACGACTGGATCCACCGGATCCAGCCTTACCTGACCGTGCTGCTGGGCGTCGCGCTGCTGGTCGCCGTGATCCTGACGGCGGTGAGCGGGGACTCGCTGGCCAAGGGCATGGGCGGCACCCACCTGTCCAGCTTCCCGGTCTTCATCGCCGCGGTCGGGCTGTTCTTCATGAACATGCTGAGCTGGGCGGTGTACGTCTCGGACTACTCGCGGTACCTGCCCAAGAACGTGAGCGCGCCGCGCACCTACTGGGCCGTGTTCGGCGGCAACGCGCTGGGCACCTGCCTGTACGCGGGCCTGGGCATCTACATCACCGCCGTGGCGCCGACGGCCTCGCCGGTGGCCTCCATCGGCACCATCGCGGGCAAGTGGATCCTGCCCATCCTGGCCATCAGCCTGCTGGGCAGCGACGCGCTGAACGCCTACACCGGCATGCTGGCGGTGGAGAGCGTGCGCAGCACCTGGCAGAAGGTGGCAGCATCGCGCACGGCCCGGGTGATCGGCCTGCTGCTGGTGTTCATCATCGGCACCGCGCTGGCCGAGGCGGGCTACAAGACGTTCCTGTCCTCGTTCGAGGACTTCATCAACGTGCTGCTGTTCTTCTTCGTGCCGTGGAGTGTGATCAACCTCATCGACTTCTACATCGTGAAGAAGGGCCGCTACGACGTGCGGTCGTTCTTCACGCCGTCGGGTGCCTACGGCGGCTGGCGCCTGGCGGCGATCATCCCGTACGTGATCGCGCTGGCCGCGCAGGTGCCGTTCCTGGACCAGACGCTGTACGTCGGGCCGATGGTGAGGGTGCTCGGCGGGGCGGACATCTCGTGGATCGTCGGCTTCGTGGTCGCCGGCGCGGGCTACCTCGTGGCCAGCCGGATTGTCGGCCGCCCAGCGGAGCGCCCGGCGGAGGCTCCGGCGAGCTAGGCGGGTCGCTGCGATTGGTCTTCCATGATCCCGGAAATCCGTCCGCGCATAGAGCGGGCGGATTTCCGCGGTGATGAATGTGCGCGGGCGCGAGGGCGGGGGAGGGTGCATCGGGGGCCGCAGCGGCGCAGGGTCGGCGAGGCGCCGCGGGACTTCAGGACATCGGCGATCTGCTGTGCCACCAGGCAAGGCCGCAGCGTTATGTCCGCCCAGTTGTAGCGGAGCGTCAGCAGGCCCGAGCTCGCATGGCGATTGTCGCGGTGTATATCGAGCCAGCGATCCTCCACCGGGTGCGTCGCCTGGCCATCCAGTTCCACCGCGACCTCGGCCTCCCCGTAGAGGTTGTCCAGGTAGCACGTCCGCGACCCGGTCATGGTCCGGGCCTGGCGGCGGGCCGGCGGCAGGCCGTGGGCGCGCTCGACGTCGCGTACATAGCGGAACTCCAGCACCGAACGGGCACCGGACCCGAGGTCACCCAGGGCGGCTCGCAGGCTCCCGCGCCAGCGGACCTTCGGCCGGGCCTCCATGGCCGCTCGCAGTCGTGACTCGGTCGTGAGTCCCTGGCCGACGGTGCGGCCGAGCCAGGCAAGCGCGTCGTCGAAGGTCGCGGCGTCCTCGACGAGGTCCAGGATGGTGTCGTCGATCCGCGTCCGGGGTGGCAGCAGCGCCGGATTACGTGTCTGGCTGAGCCGGGCCGACCGGTGCACGACGAGGCCGGGCGAGCAGCTAAGCCGCCGCTGCGCCGGGATGGTGACATGGAGGACGCGAGCGGGGCTGGCCAGGCCGTACAGCTCGGCCGCGCTCTGGTGGCTCAGCGCAGCATCCGGCCCGGCCCGCAGCACCGCTGCCCACAGCACGGCCTCCCTGGACGGCGGGCCGGCGAACGCCGAGTAGACCCCGAAGGCAAGCTGCCGCCAGCGGCCCGACCTGAGATTACCCCCTGCTGCAGGAACAGCAGATCCAGAACCGCCTCGGGGATCGTCTGCGCCATACACCGATAATGGCGGCCCCAGCGTGGGCCGCGCTCCGCTGATCGGCACCCCGGGGATAACCCAGGCCCCGTACCGCGTTCTGTGGAAAATGGCCAGGTCGCCCCATGATCGCGGCAATCCGTCAGTGATATTCACTGATAGTTTTCCGGGATCATGGAAGACCGTCAGGGCCGGGCCGGGCGGGGGTTAGGCGGGGCCGGGCGGGGCGGGGCGGGGGTTAGGCGGGGCCGAGGATGGCGTCGCGGGCCCGGGGGGTGCTGGAGCGGTCGGGGAGGGCGGCGTGGGCGCCGGCGGCCAGCAGCTCCTCGACGGTGAAGCCTCCGGTGGCCACGCCGACGGCGCGGGCCCCGGTGGCCAGCGCGGCCTCCACGTCGAGCGGGGTGTCGCCGACCAGCACCGTGGCCAGGCCGCTGAAGTCGTCGCCGTAGCGCCGGGCCGCGTTGCGGCGGGCCACCGGGACCAGGTCGGCCCGGATCTCGCTCTCGGTGCCGTAGGCGCCCGCGTCCAGGTCCAGGTGCTCGGTCAGGCCCAGCGAGCCCAGCTTGACGTCGGCCAGCTCGCGAACGTTGCCGGTGAGCAGCGACTGGATGATCCGCAGCCCCGGCCTCGGGCTGGCCGCGATGGCCGCGATGACCTCGCGGACGCCGGGCAGCACCCGGCCCTTGGCCGCGAACTCGGGGGCCAGCGAGGGCGCGTGAGCCGCCTGGACAGCCTGGAACTCGGTCACCCGGTCGTGCGGGTCGGCCAGGCCGGCCATGGTGAGCATCTCGATGGCGATCGCGCGGTCGGTCCGGCCGGCCATGTTGACCCGGACGGACGGCACCTCGAGGCTGTACAGCTCGCGGAATGCCTGTTCGTAGACCTGGATGCCGACGCCGCCGGCGTTGATGAGGGTGTGATCGACGTCCCAGAGCACGAGCAGGCTGGCCACGCCGGGACGGTATCAGGTCACTCTAAACCGCCCGTACGGCGACCCGGCCCGCGGCGCGGCCGGACTCGGGCCGGACTGACGGCCGGCGGGACTAGACTCGCCGGGACTAGCTGATGCAGGACGGGGATGCCGAGGTGCCAGGCCGGATACGCGACGAGGACATCGCACTGGTCCGCGAGCGCTCGGCCATCGACGACGTGGTGGGGGAGTACCTTCAGCTCCGCAACGCCGGCGGCGGCTCGCTCAAGGGGCTGTGCCCGTTCCACGAGGAGAAGACCCCGTCCTTCAACGTCACCCCGGCCCGCGGCCTGTGGTACTGCTTCTCCTGCGCCGAGGGCGGCGACGTCATCAAGTTCGTGCAGCGCATCGACAGCCTGGGCTTCGCCGAGGCCGTGGAGCGGCTGGCCGCCCGGATCGGCATCGAGCTGCGCTACGAGCAGGGCGGGCACGTGCCCGGCCAGGAGCAGACCCTGCGCCGCCGGCTCATCCAGGCCCACCGCGCGGCGGCCGACTTCTACGCCGAGCAGCTGGCCAGCCCCGACGCCGCGCCCGGCCGGGACTTCCTGACCTCGCGCGGCTTCACCCGCGCCGACGCCGAGCACTTCGGGGTCGGCTACGCGCCCGCGGGCTGGGATGTGGTTACCCGGCACCTGCGCGGCCGCGGCTTCACCGAGCAGGAGCTGCTCACCGGCGGCCTGGCCAGCAACGGGCGGCGCGGCCTGATCGACAAGTTCCGCGGCCGGCTGATCTGGCCCATCGCCGACCTGACCGGAGACGTGATCGCCTTCGGCGCCCGCAAGCTGCGCGATGACGACGACGGACCCAAGTACCTGAACACGCCCGAGAGCCCGCTGTTCAAGAAGAGCTCGGTGCTCTACGGCGCCGACCTGGCCCGGCGCGAGATCTCCCAGCGCCGCCAGGCGGTGATCGTGGAGGGCTACACCGACGTGATGGCCTGCCACCTGTCCGGCATCGGCACCGCGGTGGCGACCAGCGGTACCTCGTTCGGCGAGGGCCACATCGGGATCCTGCGGCGGCTGCTGATGGACTCGGACAAGTTCCTGGGTGAGGTGATCTTCACCTTCGACGGCGATGCCGCCGGCCAGAAGGCCGCGCTGCGCGCCTTCGGCCTGGAGGAGCGGTTCGTCACCCAGACCTTCGTCGCCGTCCAGCCCGACGGGCTCGACCCTTGCGACCTGCGGATCTCCCGCGGCGATGCGGCCGTGCGCGACCTCATCGCCCAGCGCGTGCCGGTGTTCGAGTTCGCCATCCGCAGCGAGCTGGCCCGGCACAACCTCGACACCAACGAGGGCCGCCTGTCCGCCCTCGACGACGCGGCGAAGATCGTCGGCCGGATCAAGGACCAGGGCCTGCGCGGCCGGTACGCGATCAGCCTGGACCGGTGGCTCGGGATGATGGACGAGCGCTTCGTGCTCGAGCGCGTCCGCCAGCACTCGGGCCCGGCGCCGGCCAGCGGCCGGGACCGGGCGCAGGCGCGCGGCCAGCGCGGCGGTCCGGCCGCCAGCGGGCGCGCCGCCAGCGGTCAGGCCGGGAACGGCCACGGCGCCAGCGGTCAGGCTGGGAACGGCCGGGCGGCGAACGGCCAGGCGGCCGGCGTGCCTCAGCCCCGCGATGGCGACGGGCCGCCCTACAACCTGCGCGACCCGGTCACGCAGATCGAGCGCGAGGCGCTCAAGCTGGCCGTGCAGCGGCCGGCCCTGTGCGGCCCGACGTTCGACGCCCTGGGAGCCGGCTGCTTTACGGCCGCCGCCGTGCACTCGGCCGCGTTCGCGGTCATCGGCAGCTGCGGCGGGGCGGCCTCGGCGGCGGGAGGTGGCCGGGAGTGGGCCGAGCAGCTGCGCAACGCCGCGCCCGACGACGGCGTCCGCGCGTTCATCACCCAGCTGGCCGTCGAGCCCGCCCGCGCGCCGCGCGCCGACGGCGAGCCGGACGCCCGGTACGCCAGTGAGGTGCTGGCCCGGGTCGAGGAGCTGGCCGTCAGCCGGCAGATCGCCGCCATCAAGTCCCGGCTCCAGCGCCTCAACCCCGTCACTGAGCAGGGCGAGTACAACAAGATGTTCGGCGATCTGGTGGCGCTCGAGCAGCGCAGGAAGGTGCTGTCCGGCCCCGCCGCCGATGCCCTCTGAGTAATGGCATGCATACGATGGGCCGGCCGCAGCACTACCGTTTAGGTAACAATATTGTAACCGCGCAACGGCCGTTCTGTGACGCACACTTATCCCCATGAGCGTTACGGCTGCGCCCCCCCGTGCCGATCAGGTAGCAGATCTCATCGCTCAGGCGCGAGAACGCGGGACGATCGCCATG
>JBOHCO010000503.1:0-3203 GCA_050698895.1 Streptosporangiaceae bacterium | reverse complement strand
CGTCGGGCCCGGGCCGCGGGACAGCTCACGGTGCTCGGTGAACAGCTCGCCGAACCGCTGCTCGTCCACCGAGCCGCCGAGCTCGGCCGCGAAGTCCTTGATGAGGTCCACGGGCATGCCGTGCGTGGCAAACAGCGTGAACGCGTCCTCACCGGTGATCTGGAAGCCGGGGCCGGTGGCCAGCGCGGTGAGCCGGTCAAGGCCGCGGCGCACCACCCGGCCGAAGTCGCGCTGCTCGCGGGCCAGCAGGTCCAGGACCTGCTGTCGCCGGCTCACCAGCTGCGGATAGCTGGGCTCCAGCAGCGCCAGGGCGGCCCTGGCCACCTGGTCCAGGTCGAAGCCGTCCGCGCCCGCCTGGGTCGCGGTGGCGATCGCGGTGCGCAGCAGCCGCCGCGGGATGTAGCCGCGGCCCTCGTTGGACGGGACGACGCCCTCGCCCAGGATCAGCACGGCGGCCCGGACGTGGTCGGCGATCTGCCGCACGTCGCGCGGGCCGGGATCGCCGGAGGCCAGCGCGGCCTGCGCCGCGGCCACGATCGGGCGGAACAAGTCGGTCTCGTAGACCGAGTCGCAGCCCTGGAGCACCATGGCCATCCGCTCCAGTCCGGAGCCGGTATCCACGCTGGTGAACCGGAGCGGCTCGAGCGTTCCGCCGGGCTGCCGGTTGAACTCCATGAACACGCCGGCATTCCAGATCTCGATGTACCGGCCGGTAGTGTCGAATTCGCCGCCCGGATGGTACGTCGGGCCGTGCTCGGAACCGGTGTCGTAGAACACCTCGGTGCACGGCCCGCAGGGCCCGGTATCCCCGGCCGACCAGAAGTTGTCCTCATCGCCCAGGTACACAATGTGGTCGCGGGGAATGCCCGCCCGCGCCCAGGCCGCGGCGCTGATGTCATCGGGCGGCAGGCCGAGTTCCTCGCTGCCCCGGTAGACCGTCACATACAGCCGTTCTATGTCGAACTCGAAGCCCTCGGTGAGCAGCTCGAAGGCGAGCTGCACCGCCCGCTCCTTGAAGTAGTGGCCAATCGACCAGCTGCCGAGCATCTCGAAGAACGTCAGGTGATGCCGGTCGCCGACCTCGCCGATGTCGATGGTGCGGATGCAGGGCTGGATGTTGCACAGGTCCGGCGCGGGCGGTGCCGCTTCGCCCAGGAAATAGCGCTTGAGCGGGGCCATCCCGGCGTTCACGAACAGCAGCGTCGGGTCGTTCACCGGGATCACGGAGGCGGCCCCGATCCGCTGGTGGCCACGGGAGGTGAAGAACCTCAGGAACGTATCGCGGATCTCGTCGCTGCTGGTCGGCCTGCTCATCGGCCTAGTAAATCCGCTAGCCGCCGCCGAGGCGAGCCATTTTCGACGGCCGGCGCCCGGCCTGCGGCGGCGGCCCGGCACGGGTAGCAGTGTCGCGGAGTGGCCGGGCTGTTACCGCCTGCCCGCAGATACCTGAAATGCCCCGCTAATCAATCCCGGATAAGGCGCGCTCTTGGCTGCGAATGTGCCGGATCACTTTGACAAGAAGCCCCGTAGCGTGGACTATTCTTAACATGGCAAAGACTGTGAGCGTACTCGTCACCGACGACCTTGACGGATCCCCCGATGCGGAGACCGTGGCTTTCTCCTTCAATGGGCAGAGCTACGAGATTGACCTCGGCCAGAAGAACCTGGCCAAGTTCGAGAAGTCCCTGCGCCCATTTATCGACGCTGGGCGCCGGACCGCGCACCGCCGGGCGGCCAAGGCCGGGCGCGCTTCCGGGGCGCGAATCGACCGGGCCGCGGTGCGGGCCTGGGCCGCCTCGCACGGCCTGAAGGTGTCCGAGCGGGGCCGTATCAGTGCGGATGTACTGCGTCAGTACGAGGCGGCCCAGTAAGTCACCGAATTACCGGTCTTCAAAGATCCGGGCGGCATAGGCGGCGGCCTGGGTGCGGCGTTCCATGCCGAGCTTGGCGAACAGCGCAGAGACGTAGTTCTTAACCGTCTTCTCGGCCAGGAACATCTGCTCGCCGATCTGCCGGTTGGTCAGCCCGTCCCCGATCAGGGCGAGGATCTTGCGTTCCTGCGGCGTCAGCCCGGCCAGCGGGTCGGCCTCCGCCGCCTGGACCTGCATGCGGGCCATGACCTCGGCGGCGGCGCCGGGATCCAGCAGGGACCGGCCCGCGGCCACGGCCCGGACCGCGCCGATCAGATCGGTGCCGCGGATCTGCTTCAGCGCGTAGCCCGCGGCGCCGGCCATGATCGCGTCGAACAGCGCCTCGTCATCGCCGAACGAGGTGAGCATCAGGCAGGCCAGATCCGGCAGCGCCGAGCGGACGTCGCGGCAGACGCTGACCCCGTCGCCGTCCGGCAGTCGCACGTCCAGCACCGCCACGTCGGGAACCAGGGCCGGGATCCGGGCCAGCGCCTCGGCGGCTGTGCCCGCCTCGCCGACCACGCTGATGTCTGCCTCAGCCTCCAGCAGGTCACGTACGCCGCGGCGGACGACCTCGTGGTCGTCCATCAGGAACACCCGGATCGGGCCACCGCGGGCCGGCTGCGCGGCCGACGGCGTGACGTCGCTCATCCGGCTACCGTAACTCGCGCCTCCCGGCCCTGAGCAGGGCCAATGGTCCCGTCATGGGGTCGGATTCGGTACCGGCACCGGCTTCCACCGCATGCCGTTCCACCGCTCGATCAGGAGCTTGCGGACATTGCGGGGATAATCGGCCCCCCCCGACGGCCCGGGCCGCCGTCCTGGCCCATTTCGTCCCGGTCCAGTGCAGGATCACCGTCTGCGTCGCGGCCAGCTCGGGGAGGTAGGCGCCTGCCGCCCAGGCGTCCGCGGACGAGGCCGCGCCCACCCCGTTGAGGCAGGCCGCGCCGCCGTCCCCGCCGGGGGGTGGGGGTCTGTGCCCCGCCGACAGCGTGGCCGTGACCAAGGAGTCCTCGTCTCAGCATCCCGCCTCGCCTGGTCCGGGTCATGGACGCGCTCGCCGCCGGGGGGTGAGCAGGTCCACGACCTCGGCGGCCGGGCGGGTGGTCGCGGCCCGGAAGCCGGTGCCCGCCCACAGGCTCATCCGGTCCAGGTCGCCCGCCCGGGCGGCGGCGGCGCGCAGCGGCCGGGTGGCGTTGTTGATCTCCGGGTAGGCGGCCGGCGCATCCGGGTGGCCGGCCATGAACGCGTTGGCCAGGCCGCGGGCGGGCCGTCCGCTGAACGCCCTGGTCA
>JBOHCO010000502.1:0-1949 GCA_050698895.1 Streptosporangiaceae bacterium | reverse complement strand
GTCCATGTGGTGCGCGGTCGGCCGGAAGCCCTGACTCGGGGGCCGGGCTCCCCGGCTGCTAGCCCTGAATCTCGGCGGGCGGCTGGACGTCGTCGTAGATGCGGGCCGCGGCTAGCAGTCCGTCCGGGCCGCGGTCGAACACCGCGATGCCCGCCTGGGCCGGCAGGTCACGCAGGCCCCAGCGGACGAGGTTGTACTCTACCGCGCAGCGTGCCCCGTCGTCGGTCACGGCGCAGTCCTCGACGCCGATGCCGCCCGCGCTGAGCCGGCGGGTGAAGTAGGAGCGCAGCGCGCGGTGGCCACGGTGCATGTCGTCCGGGCCGGTCGCCCCGCGGAAGTAGCCATCCGGCTCGAAGGCGGTGACGACCGCGCCGGCGTCACCTGCGGCCACCGCCGCCTGATAGCGGCCGACGACGTCAGCGGCCACGCCCGGCTGCGGCTTGAGTATGGGAGCGCGGACATAGTGACGGCCGAACACCGGCCACTGGCTGCAGTACGTGCGGAACACGACCGACCGGTCGTCGGGTGACTCGGCCACGACCGCCACCGGCCAGGCTAGCTCCCGGCCGTCCTCCTTCAGATGGGCCAGCAGTTCCACCACGGCGCGCCCGCCGACGACCGTGCTGGCCACGATCTCGGTGCGGGCGTGCAGTCCGGCCAGCCAGCTCTCGTTCCGGCTGACGAACTGCCGCAGGTGCCGGTGCCCGCGGACCTCGCCCGCGCGGGGATCGTAGATCACCACCTGGCCCGGCCACACGTCCTCCAGGGCGCGAGCATCACCGGAGTCGAGCGCCTTGAAGTACAGCGCCACGGGGTCGGCCTGGTCCGCGGCGCGCGTCTGCTGGCGGGCCAGCTCGACAGCGCCGAGAAAGTCCGGGAACCACGGCATGTCTAACCCCCTTCGGGCTCGGCCGGACAGTTACTCCGCAGGCGGCCACAACCCCTCCTACCCATCCGGCCCGCCCGGCATTGGCCGACCTGGCTTTATCAGTGGCCGGTGATAGTCCGGACTGAGGGAATCGGGGCCGCGGAGAGGAGCGCCTCCCGAGGAGGAATTATGCACTGGTCAGACCTCGAGCGCGGTCAGCCCCGGCTGGCCCGGCTCGGGCACGAGCGGCTGATCGGGCCCGGCGTGCTGCTGGTGGCCACCATCCGGCGCGACGGCACGCCCCGGCTCAGCCCGGTCGAGCCGCTGCTGCTGGACGGCGACCTGTGGCTGTCCATGATGTGGCAGTCGACCAAGGCCAGGGACCTGCTGCGCGACCCGCGGGTCCTGGTGCACAGCGTGATCACCAGCCGTGAGGGCACCGCGGGCGAGTTCAAGGTCCGCGGTACCGCGCGGGCGGAGGCCAATCCGGCCGTGCAGCGCCGCTACGCCGACGCCGTGGCCGCCAGCCTGGACTGGGCGCCGGTGCCGGGCGAGTTCCGCCTGTTCGCCGTCGACATCGACCAGGTCACCTTCATCAGGTCAGACCACGCCAGCGGCGACCAGTACACCGCCATGTGGCCGCCGGGCCGGGAGTTCGTCCGCCGGGGCACGTCGGCCACCCGGTGGGCGACCCAGAGCCCGTCCGCGACCTGATCTCCGCCCGCTAGCCCGCGTCGCGGCCCTGTCCTGACGGCGTCGGCCGCGGCTGACGGAAGACCACCCCCGGCGGCGCCGGCGCCCCGGTCCTGGCCAGCGCGAGCTGCCAGTCCGGGGACGAGCCCAGCGACCACCGCAGCGCGGCCACCGCGAGGCGGCCGGCGGCCAGGTCCCCGGGCCGGGCGCGCACGCCCGCGATGTCCTGGATCCGCTCGGGCAGGGTGGCGACGGCGGCGCGGAACAGCCAGCCGTAGGCCGCCCGGATGGCGGCGGGCAGCGGTGGCCGGCGCAGGAAGGCGATCGCCTCCCGCGCGCCCGGCGAGGCGGCGAGCGCCGGGTGCCCGGTCACCCAGGCGGTCAGCGC
>JBOHCO010000501.1:0-4486 GCA_050698895.1 Streptosporangiaceae bacterium | reverse complement strand
CGGCTGGACTCCGACGAGCGGATCGGGGAGGCGGTCATGCTGGCCGCCGACCTCGGGATCCCGGTGGTCGAGGCGGGCCGGTCCGAGCTGGACCGGATGACCGGCGGGGCCATCCACCAGGGCCTGGCCCTGAAGGTCGCCCCGTATCGGTACGCGGCCCCCGGTGACCTCATCGAGGCGGCCGCGGCCGCGGCGGCCCAGCCGCTGATCGTGGCCCTGGACGGGGTCACCGACCCGCGCAACCTCGGCGCGATCGCGCGCTCGGTGGCCGCGCTCGGCGGTCACGGCATCCTGGTGCCGGTGCGCCGGTCTGCGGGCGTGACCGCCGGCGCCTGGAAGGCCTCGGCCGGCGCCCTGGCCAGGGTCCGCGTGGCCCAGGCCTCCAACCTGGCCCAGGCCCTGGCCGGCTATCAGCAGGCCGGGCTGTTCGTGGTCGGCCTGGACGCGGCGGGCGCCGAGGACATCGGGCAGCTGCAGCTGGCCGACTCACCGCTGGTGCTGGTGGTCGGCGGCGAGGGCCGCGGGCTGTCGCGGCTCATCGCCGAGCGCTGCGACGCGGTGGCCCGGATCCCGATCAGCGGCGGCACCGAGTCGCTCAACGCCGGGGTGGCCGCCAGCATCGCCCTCTACGCGGTATCCCAGCTGCGCGCCTAGCCTCCCCCTCCGGCCGGCGGCCTATGGTGGGACTGGGAGGTGGTCGCGCCATGACGACGGCTGACGGAACCGCCCCCGGCCGGGGCCTCAACCCCGCGGCCGACGCGGCGCGAGCCCGGCTGGCCCGCGCGCTGCGCGACAGCGGGCATACCCCCTCGGCGGCGGTGCAGGCCGCGTTCCTGGCCGTGCCTCGGCACCTGTTCGTGCCCGAGCTGGACGCCGCCGCCGCCTACCAGGACGAGGCGCTGGTGATCAAGTACGGGGAGGACGGCCTGCCGGTCAGCTCCTCGTCCCAGCCCGCCATGATGGCGATCATGCTGGAGCAGCTCCGGCTCAAGCCGGGGCACCGGGTGCTCGAGATCGGCACCGGCACCGGCTATAACGCCGCGGTCATGGCCCACATCGTCGGCCCGCGGGGCGCGGTGGTCACCGTGGACATCGACGCCGACCTGATCGCCCGCGCTCAGGCCAGCCTCGCTGACGCCGGCTACGGTCCGGGCCGCGGCCAGGTTCGGGCAATCTGCGCCGACGGCGGGTACGGAGACCCGCTGGACGCCCCGTTCGATCGTGTCATCGTGACCGCCGGGGCGTGGGACATCTCGCCCGCGTGGCTGGATCAGCTCGGCCCGGGCGGCCGGCTGGTGCTGCCGCTGTCCGTGCGCGGCATCCAGCTGTCGGTTGGTCTGGAGCGCGGCGAAGGCTGCTGGTCCGATAGCTGGGTGGCCACCTCGGCGTTCCGGTGCGGGTTCGTGCGGATGGCCGGGGCCTTCGCGGACCCGGAGCCGTTCCGCCCGCTCGGCCTGTCGCCCGGCTTGTACGTGCAGGCCGACGACGGCCGCCAGGTGGACCCGGCGGCGCTGGCCGCGGCGCTGGGCGCTCCGCCCCTGGACGTCGGGGCCGGGATCCGCGCCCGCAGCCGGGACGAGCTGGCCGACCTGGACCTGTGGCTGACGCTGACCCAGCCCGGCCTGACCCGGCTCACGATCATGGAAACGACGGCCAGCCGGGCCGAGGTGGGCCCGCTGCTGCCGTTCGGCGGCCTGATCGGCGACGAGGGCGGGCTGGGCATCGTCGGCCTGGCTGGCGTGCGGCCGCCGCGGGGCGCGCCCAGCACCGCGTCCCGGCCGGGCCTGGACCAGCGCGCCTACCCCGGCGAGATCGTGCTGCGCGGGTACGGCCCGGGCGGCCCGACGCTGGCCGGGTACCTGGCCCGCCAGGTATCGGCCTGGGACAGGCTCGACCGGCCCGGCACCGCCGGCCTGGCCCTGACCGTCTGGCCCGGCGAGTCCGAGCTGACCGAGTCCGAGCTGACCGAGTTCGAGGATCAGATCGTGCTGTGCCGCCCGCACGTCCGGCTGGCCGCCGGCTGGCCTACAGCACGAGGTGCCGGGCCCGCTCCCCGCTGACGGGCAGGGTCGTGGGCGGGCCGACGACCAGCGGATCGGGGTGCCCGACGATCTCCTCGGCCCGGTCGGCGTACGGGATCTGGGACAGCACGTACCGCATCGCCTCCAGGCGGGCCCGTTTCTTGTCGTTGCTCTTCACCACCGTCCACGGCGCGTCGGCCAGGTCGGTGAAGAAGAACATGGACTCCTTCGCCGCGGTGTACTCATCCCACTTGTCGAGCGAGGCCAGGTCGACGGGACTCAGCTTCCAGCGCTTGACCGGATCGGTCTGCCGGTTGATGAACCGCCGCAGCTGCTCGGTACGGGAGACCGAGAACCAGAACTTGATCAGCGTGATGCCGTCCCTGGCCAGCATGCGCTCGAACTCCGGCGCCTCGCGCAGGAACTCCATGCACTCCTCGGGCTGGCAGAAGCCCATCACCCGCTCGACGCCCGCCCGGTTGTACCAGGACCGGTCGAACATCACGATCTCGCCCGCGGCCGGCAGGTGGGAGATGTAGCGCTGGAGATACCACTCGGTCTGCTCCTTCTCGGTGGGCTTCTCCAGCGCCACCACCCGCGCGCCCCGCGGGTTGAGGTTCTCGGTGAAGCGCTTGATCGTCCCGCCCTTGCCCGCCGCGTCGCGGCCCTCGAAGACGATCATGAGCCGCTCGCCCGCGTCCTTGGCCCACCGCTGCATCTTGAGCAGCTCGATCTGCAGGTCCCGCTTCTGCTCCTCGTAGTGGCGCCGGCCCAGCCGCTTGGCGTAGGGGTAGTCCTCCTGCCAGGTGCTGACCTGCGAGCCATCCGGTTTCACTAGCCTGGTCCGGTCGCCCCGCTTGCGCATGCGCAAGCCGAGCTGCCGGGCGAGCTGCTCCAGCAGCGCGCCTACCTGGCCGTTAGCCGCGGCGCCGGACACTGATCCTCGCGATGAAAATCACCACAGGCCCCCCGTTACGACAACCAGCGTCGCCCCCCCGCGACGCTGAATGACGAGCTAGATACCCTCCGCCGGCGATGGCACACGTACGGGCCGCGGGCGGCCAGCCTGGGCCACAAGATTCCGTGTCCTGATAGCAACCGAAACCCGAGCTTAAACGTCGGGAAAAGAGAACAAGCTCTTCTTGTGCAGCTCGCCTTATATTCGGGATGCACGTAGTGGAGGGCTGCACACCAGAGGAGCGGGAATGAGGCAGGCAGTTCGGCGGTGGCTGACCGGCGCGGGAGCGACGGCAGCAGTCGGGGCGGCGATCCTCGGCGGGGTGGGAACGGCGGGGGCGGCGACTGTCCAGGCCGCGCAGACGGCGCGAGGCGCGGCCCCCGGTTACGTGCCCAGCGGGCACGTCATCTTGTACGGCCAGCACGGTCCGGCCGTGCGGCAGATGCAGCGGCGCCTGGCCCAGCTGCACTACTACCCGGGCCAGGTGGACGGTCAGTTCGGCCAGAGCACCCTGGAGGCGGTCTGGGCGTTCAAGGAGATCCAGCACCTGGGCACGACCAGGGACCCCAACGACGTGGGCATCGCCATGCAGCGCCGCCTGGTCCACCCCCGGATTCCGAGGCGGGTCTGGCCGCGCGGCCGCCGCAGCCCCTACCTGATCGACGTCAACCAGAACAACGAGACCCTGGTCCTTTTCCACCGCGCCAAGGTGGTGCTGATCAGCCACGTGTCCTCGGGCGGCCGGTACACCTACCCCTGCCCCGGCGGCGGCGGCACCTGCGGCCCGGCCATCACGCCGGACGGGAAGTACCAGGCCCACTGGTTCCACAAAGGCTGGCTGACCGTGCCGCTGGGCCAGATGTACAACCCGGTCTTCTTCATCGGCGGCTCCTACGCCATCCACGGCGACATCCCGGTGCCGCTCGCCGCCGTCTCGCACGGGTGCGTCCGGATCCCGATGGACATCGCCAACTTCTTCCACCGGCTCATCCCGATCAGCGAGAGGCCCGGCAAGGGCGCCGAGGTCTACATCTGGGGCCGGACCTGATCCAGGCCCTGATCTAAGTTCAGCCAGCGGGCCGGCTTGCCGGCCCGCTGGCTGTGTCTCCGGCTGTGACCGGTGTTCCGGGCGTGCCGCCATGGCTCCCGAGTGACGAGCTAGGGAACACAGGTAGGCTGACCCGGAAAGTCGGACAGCGGAAGTCGGACAAGGTCATGCCGGACAGCTCGCTGCCCGGGAACTGGGGTGGGTTCGGATGCGACGACTGGTTATCACGACCGCTGCGGCGGTCGCGGCCGCCGGGCTGGCGGCCTGTGGCAGCATCTCGTCGGGCACCTCGGCCGGCGGCGGGTCGACCGGATCGACCGGATCGACGGCCAGCTGCTCGAATGCCTCGATCCAGAAGGATCTGTTCACCAAGGGCGTGCTGACCGTCGCCACCGACAAGCCGGCCTACCCGCCCTGGTTTGAGAACAACAACCCGGCCAACGGCAAGGGCTATGAGAG
>JBOHCO010000500.1:0-1404 GCA_050698895.1 Streptosporangiaceae bacterium | reverse complement strand
GTCAGTGGAGTAGATGCAGAAGACCATCAGCACGGGCCGTGAGATGTCGAGGCCAGCGCGGGCGGCGACGGTCCAGCGATCTGCTTAGGCGCTCACGCTGGTGGTTCCGGTGGTGGCCATGACACTCATGACATACAGGAAACCGCGTGACCGCGCGGCGATGGCCCGAATATCGGGCTCGGGCGTGGCCGGGGTGACCATCAGGGTGGCGTCCAGGCAGCGCCGCGGGCGGCATCGAGGTAATCACCGGCCTCGGCGGCGGGCAGGTCGGGAATGATCGAGCCGCTGATCCCGGCGTCGACGAGCTGGCGGCAGTAGCCGCCGAGGCCGTGCCGGTAGGCGTGGTTGGCGTAGGCCATCGCGATCAGCGGGACGCCACCGGAATCGACCCGGCTGAGCTGGGCCAGGATGCTGGCCGGGGTGACGCCGCGGCCGAGGGCGGCGTCGGAGGCCCGCTGGATGGCGGGGCCGTCGAGCATGGGGTCGGAGAACGGCAGCCCGATTTCCACCGCGTCGGCCCCGGCGTCGATCATGGCGGTCAGCAGGTCGGTCCAGTCGGCGCGGATCCCGCCGGTGACGTAGGTGACGAGGCTGGGCCGGCCCGCGGCGCGGGCCTGGCCGAGGATGGTCTCAACGGCGGCCACGGAGCAGCTCCTTCAGGCTGGCGGCGTCCTTGTCGCCGCGGCCGGACATGGTGATCAGCACGACGGCGCCGGCGGGCAGCTCGCCGGCCCGGGCGGCGCGGTGCACCCAGGCCACGGCGTGCGCCGACTCCAGCGCGGGCAGGATGCCCTCGGCCCTGGCGCACAGCTCGGCCGCGGCGACCGCCTCGGCGTCGGTCACGGTGACGTACTCGGCGCGGCCGGCGGCCGCGAGGTAGGCGTGCTCGGGTCCGATGCCGGGGTAGTCCAGGCCGGCCGAGACGGAGTGCGCCTCGACGATCTGGCCGTGCTCGTCCTGCAGGAAGCTGGAGTGGAAGCCGTGCAGGACGCCCGGCTCACCGTTGGCCACGGCCGCGCCGCCTGCGGCCTCGACGCCGATCAGCCGGGCGGGCGTGTCCACGAAGCCGCAGAACGTGCCCGCCGCGTTGGAGCCGCCCCCCACGCAGGCCACGACGAGGTCCGGCGCGGCGCCGCCCAGCCGGTCCGCGCACTGCCCGCGCGCCTCCTCGCCGATGACCCGCTGCAGCTCGCGGACGAGCCACGGGTACGGATGCGGGCCCATGACCGATCCGACGCAGTAGTGCGTCGTGTCCGCGGTCGTCACCCAGTGCCGCATGGCCTCGTTGATGGCGTCCTTGAGCGTGCGCGCGCCGGAGCTGACCGGCACGACGGTGGCCCCGAGCAGCTCCATCCGGAACACGTTGAGTTCCTGGCGGGCGATGTCGACCTCGCCCATGTAGAC
>JBOHCO010000499.1:0-9009 GCA_050698895.1 Streptosporangiaceae bacterium | reverse complement strand
GTGCCGGCCGAAGCCGCCGCGACCACCGCGGCGCCCGCCCAGACGGTCGCGGGCGCCGGCCCGGCCGCGACGGCGGCGCCGGCCGCCGCCGGGGAGCACCTCGCGCTGCCCATCGAGGAGCTGAACCTGCCCCTGCGGGCCTACAACAGCCTGCGCCGCGAGGGCGTCCACACCGTCGGCGACCTCGTCGCCCGGACCCCCCAGCAGCTCCTCGACATCGACAACATCGGCCCGGCCTCGGTCGAGGAGATCCGGCAGCGGCTGGCCGACCGCGGCCTGGCCCTCAGCGAGGCCCCGGCCAGCGCCAACGGCGCCGAGCGGCCGGCGGTCGCGTTCCCCGGCCGGGCCGAGGCTCCTGAGGCCCCGGCCGCTGCGCCGCTGCGCACCGTCCCGGCGCCCCGGCCCGAGCCCTCGTGGCAGGCCGACGACGAGGCCATCGACCTGCTCAGCGTGGCCGGGTTCCCGGTGCTCAAGCGGGCCCTGCCCATCGCGGCCGGGGTGGCCGCCGTCGCGGTCATCGCGCTCGGCCTGCGCCGCCGGCGCCGCCGCCGCTAGCCGCCCGGCCCCCGCTAGCCGCCGTCAGGCGGGCGGGCCGCTGGCCAGGGTGACGGTGCTGGTGTGAGCCTGGCCAGCCGCGCTGACCCAGCCGATCCGCACGTGGTCGCCGGGGTGGTGGGTGATCATGAGCAGGGACAGCGCCGCCGATGACGTCACGCTGCGCCCGTCCAGCGAGGTGATCACGTCACCGCCGACCAGGCCGGCCTTGGCGACCGGGCCGCCGGGCAGGACGCGGACCACGGTGGCGCCCTTGGCGCTGGAACCCTGACGCTGGCTCTGGCCCGGCTGGCCGCTGGAGATCAGCACGCCGAGGAAGGCGGCGGCGCCGATGTGGACGTCGGCCGAGCCCTGGCCGGCCTCGATGGCCCTGGCCGCGGCCAGCGCCTGGTTGATCGGGATGGCGTAGCCGCGGGAAGCCGGGGCGTTGAGGCTGAACTGGTGCTCGGCGGCGGTGTCCATGCCGATGACCTGGCCGGAGCTGTCGACCAGCGAGCCGCCGGAGTCGCCGGCCTCGACGTCGGCGTTGACCTGGATGAGGCCGTGCAGGTGCTCGCTGGTGCCGTCGAGATCGTCGGTGGCCAGGATGGAGTGGTCGAGCGCGGTGATGGACCCGCCGGTGCTGGTCGGGGTGCCGCCCTTGCCGCCCGCGTTGCCCACGGCCACGACGGGCTGGCCGACCTTGCTGGCCGCCGAGTCGCCGAGGCTGGCGGTCTTGAGGCCGGAGGCGTTCTTGAGCTGCAGCACGGCCATGTCGTGGACCGGGTCGTAGCCGACCACGCTGGCCCGGTAGCGGTGGCCGTTCCCGAGATCGGTCACGCTGATGCTGGTGGCGCCGTCGATGACGTGGTTGTTGGTCAGCACCTCACCGTTGGCGGTGAGCACGATGCCGGTCCCGGCCCCGGCCGCGCCCTGGTAGTTGAACGTGGTGTTGACGTCGACCAGGGCCGGGGTGATCCTCGCCGCGATGCCCTTGACGTCGGACGGCCCGCCGGCCCCCTCACGGGTGCCGGTCCCGCCGGAGCTGCCGTTCCCGGAGCTGCCGTTGCCCGAGGAGCCGCCGGGACCGAAGGGGAAGGCATAGCCGCCGCCGGGCGAGTTGCCGGAGCCGGGGTTGCCCCGGCTGGCGGGCGGGTTGTTGCGGGCGGTGGCGGTCACCGAGGACGGCGTCGCCCAGACCAGGTGCCCGATCCCGGCCCCCGCGGCGCCTCCGACCAGGACGACGATCGCCAGCACCGCGGTCAGCCGCCGGGGGCGGCGCCGGGCAGGCTCGGGCGCGGGCTCCCAGCCCGGCGGGTAGCCCCAGGTCGGGGGCGGCGGCCAGCCGGGCTGCCAGCCCGCCGGAGGGGATGCGGGCGGCGTTACGGGAGGCGGCACGGGAGGCGGCACGGGAGGCCCGTGGGCCTGCGCACCGCGGTTGTCGTGTCCCTCGGTCATGTAATCCCTCCGCACGCTGGCCGGCCCCGCCAGCGCCTAGTTAACACCAGGTACCTGCGAGTGGCCCGAGGCGAAGCTGAAAGCCACCTCCATGGCTGGCCGACCGCCGCGCGAGAGCTGGTTGCCGCCTGTCAGTTAGCTGAGCGGCGGACCGGGTACCGGCTGAGTCGCAGGCCTGGAGTTAGGGTGGTACTCGTGACAGCTTTTCCGGCAGATCGGTCATATGCGGAAGCACTGGATGCGGACGATGAGCTGGCGCAGTTTCGCGACCGCTTCGTGCACGACGATCCGGCGCTGATCTACCTGGACGGCAACTCACTGGGCCCGCTCCCGGTGCGCACGCAGGCGCGCATCGCCGAGGTAGTGGACCAGGACTGGGGCGTCGGCCTGGTGCGCTCGTGGCCGCACTGGGTGGCGCTGCCCCGCCAGGCCGGCGACATGCTCGCCGAGCACCTGCTGGGCGCGGCGCCCGGCCAGGTGCTGGTCTGCGACAGCACCACGGTGAACCTGTACAAGCTGGTGCTCGCCGCACTGGACGCGCGGCCCGGCCGCGATGTGATCGTCACCGATGACGACAACTTCCCCACTGACCGTTATGTCCTGGAAGGCGTGGCGGCCCAGCGCGGCTGCGAGCTCCGCATGATCCACACGGACATGGATAACGGCGTAGATCCGGTAACACTGTCGCGTGCGCTGGACGATCGGGTCGCGCTGGTCAGCCTCTCGCAGGTGGCCTACCGCAGCGGGGCGCTGGCCGACATGGCCGCCCTGTCGAGCCTGGTGCACTCCTGCGGCGCCCTGGTGCTGTGGGATCTGTGCCACTCGGTGGGCTCGGTGCCGGTCGAGCTGGACGCCGTGGGCGCCGACCTGGCCGTGGGGTGCACCTACAAGTACGTCAACGCCGGCCCCGGCTCCCCCGCGTTCCTGTATGTCCGCCAGGAGCATCAGGACCGGCTCCGCCAGCCCATCTGGGGCTGGTTCGGCCAGCGTGAGCAGTTCGCCATGGGCTCGAGCTACGACCCGGCGCCGGGCATCGACGCGTTCGCCACCGGCACGCCCCAGGTCATCGGCACGGTGGCGGTCGAGGAGGGGGCCCGGCTGCTCGGCGAGGTGGGCATGGACCGGCTGCGGGCCAAGAGCCTGGCCCTGACCGGCTACCTGATCGGGCTGGCCGATGAGTGGCTGACGCCGCTGGACTTCGCCCTGGCCTCGCCGCGCGAGGACACCAGGCGCGGCGGGCACGTCACCCTGCGCCACCCCGAGGCGCTGCGGATCAGCCAGGCGCTGATCCGGGAGAAGGTGGTCGGCGACTACCGGACGCCCGACCGGCTCCGGCTCGGCCCGGCGCCGATCACCACCAGCTTCGCCGGCGTGTGGGACGCCATGGACCGGCTGCGCCGGATCGCGGCGGACAAGGCCTACGACGATCTGCCCACCGAGCTGCCGCCGGTGACCTGAGTCAGGTCACTCCCACTCGATGGTGGCGGGCGGTTTGCTGGTGATGTCCAGCACGACCCGGTTGACCTCGGCCACCTCGTTGGTGATCCGGGTGGAGATGGTGGCCAGCACCTGATCGGGCAGCCGGGCCCAGTCGGCCGTCATCGCATCCTCGCTGGTCACCGGCCGCAGCACGACGGGGTAGCCGTAGCTGCGGCCGTCGCCCTGCACGCCGACCGAGCGGACGTCGGCCAGCAGCACGACCGGGCACTGCCAGATCTGCCGGTCGAGCCCGGCCGCGGACAGTTCCTGCCGGGCGATCGCGTCGGCGGCGCGGACCACCCGCAGCCGGTCGGCGGTGACCTCGCCGACGATCCTGATGGCCAGGCCGGGGCCGGGGAACGGCTGCCGCCAGACGATCTCGGCCGGCAGCCCCAGCTCGGCGCCGACCTGGCGGACCTCGTCCTTGAACAGCGTGCGCAGCGGCTCGACCAGCTCGAACTGGAGGTCGTCGGGCAGGCCGCCGACGTTGTGGTGGGACTTGATGTTGGCCGTCCCGGTGCCGCCGCCGGACTCCACCACGTCGGGGTAGAGCGTGCCCTGGACCAGGAACCTGACCGAGTCCTCCGCGCCGGCGATCTCCCGCGCGGCCTGCTCGAAGGCCCGGATGAACTCGCGGCCGATGATCTTGCGCTTCTGCTCCGGGTCGGTCACCCCGGCCAGCGCGGCCAGGAACACCGGGGCGGCGTCGACGACCTCGAGGTCGACCCCCGTGGCGGCCACGAAGTCCTTCTCGACCTGCTCGGCCTCGCCGGTGCGCAGCAGCCCGTGGTCGACGAAGACGCAGGTGAGCTGCTGGCCGATGGCCCGCTGGACCAGCGCGGCGGCGACCGCCGAGTCCACCCCGCCGGATAGCCCGCAGATGGCGTGGGCCGAGCCGACCCGGGCCCGGATGAGCTCGGTCTGCTCGTCGATGACGCCGCGCATGGTCCAGGTCGGGGCGCAGCCGGCCGCGGCCAGGAACCGGCGCAGGACGGCCTGGCCGTGCTCGGTGTGCAGGACCTCGGGGTGGTACTGGACCCCGTACAGGCCCCGGCCGGGGTCCTCGGCGGCGGCCACCGGGGCGGCCCGGGTCCGGGCGGTCACCGCGAAGCCGGGCGGCGCGGCCGCGCAGCCGTCCCCGTGGGACATCCACACCTGCTGGGTGGCGGGCAGCCCGTCGAGCAGCACGCCGGGCTCGGTGACCTCGAGCGTGGTGGCACCGTACTCGCCGCCCCCGGTGCGGGCGACCTCGCCGCCCAGGCCCGCCATCATGAGCTGGAATCCGTAGCAGATGCCCAGCACCGGCACGCCCGCCTCGAGCAGGCCCGCGGGCGCGGGCGGCGCGCCCGGCGCGTAGACCGACGACGGGCCGCCGGACAAGATGACCGCGCCGGGCCGCAGGGCCAGCATCTCGGCCGTGCTCATGGTGCTCGGCACGATCTGCGAGTACACCTGGCACTCGCGGACGCGGCGGGCGATCAGCTGCGCGTACTGGGCCCCGAAGTCCACCACCAGGACGGGACCGGACTGCGGGCCAGGTCCGGGGGCGATATCGCTCGTCACCGGCCCAGTTTAGTGGGCCGTTCCCCCGGTCGGCCGGGTCGCGGTTTCCCTGGTCGCGTCGGCGGGCGCCGCTTCCGCCGGGCTGGCCGGGCGAACCGGGCTGACCCGGACCCGGGAGATACGGCGCCCGTCGAGCTCGGTCACCGTGAGCCGGCGCCCGAGCACCTCCGCCGACTCGCCCTCGCCCGGCAGGTGGCCCAGCGCGGCGAGCAGGTAGCCGGCCACCGTCTCGTAGGGCCCCTCGGGCAGGTCGATCCCGGTCAGCTCGGCGAACTCGTCCAGGTTGAGCAGCCCGTCCACCTCCAGCTCGCCGCCGTGCAGCTGCCGGGGCCGGCTCTCGTCCACGTCGTACTCGTCCTGGATGTCCCCGATGAGCTCCTCGACCAGGTCCTCCAGGGTGACGATGCCCGCGGTGCCGCCGTACTCGTCCACCACGATGGCCAGGTGAGCCCGGTCGCGGCGCATCTCCGACAACGCGGACAGGACGGTCTTGCTGGTCGGCAGCATCTTCACCGGCCGGCACACCTCCCCCACCTGCCTGGGGACCGCCCCGTCCGCGGACGCCCCGAGCAGGTCGCGGGCGTGCACGAAGCCGATCACGTCGTCGTAGGACTCCTGGTACACCGGGAACCGGGAGTACCGGGCGTGCACCGCGATCGCGGCCGCCTCGGTCAGCGGCATGACCGCGGGCAGGAACTCAACCTCCGTCCGGGGCACGAGCACCTCGCGGATCTGCCGCTTCCCGGCGTCGAAGACCTCGCCCACGATGTGCCGCTCGTCGGCGCTGAGCGCCTGGTTGCCCTCGACCAGGTCGCGCAGCTCCTCGTCGGTCATCACCCCGCGCCCGGCCGCGGGATCGCCGCCGACCAGGCGCACGACCAGGTTGGTGCACCGGGACAGCAGCCAGACCACGGGCGTGGCCACCCGGGCGAGCCGGTCCAGCACCGGGGCGGCGAACACGGACACCCGCTCGGACCGCTGCAGGGCCAGCCGCTTGGGCGCCAGCTCGCCGAAGATCAGGGTGAAGAACGAGATCACCAGCGTGACGACGATGAGCGAGACGACCGTGGCCACGTCGGGCGGCATCAGCCGCGACAGCGGCGTCTTGAGCTTGCCGGCCAGCAGGTCGGCGCCGAAGGCCCCGGACAGCAGGGTAGCCAGCGTGACGCCGATCTGGACGGCGGACAGGAACCGGTTGGGGTCCTGAGCCAGCTTCGCCGCGCGCTGACCGCTCTTGCCCAGCCTGCCCAGGGCCCGGACCTGGCCCTCCCGCAGCGATACCAGGGCCATCTCCGCGCCCGCGAAGAAGCCCCCGATGAGGATTACGACCAGGACGAGAAGAATGCCCCAGCCGACGCTTTTCACGTCCCAAGACCTCGCAGATAAGCCCGGCGTTACGATCCACACAGTATGCCCGGAACCGCGGGCACTCACAGGCAAGGGAGCCAGGACGTGGGCGGAGTTCATGACGATGCGGTCGCCATCGCGCCGGAGATCACCGAGCTGCGCCGGGCGATCCACGCCGATCCCGAGATCGGGACCGACCTGCCCCGGACCCAGGAGAGGGTGCTGGCCGCCCTGGACGGTCTGCCGCTGGAGATCACCCGCGGCCGGTCGCTGACCTCGGTCACCGCGGTGCTCCGGGGCGGCGCCGGCACCGGCGCCAGGTCTGGCGGGGCGGGCACCGGCGGCCCGGTCGTGCTGCTGCGCGGCGACATGGACGCCCTGCCGGTGGCCGAGCGAACCGGCGTGCCGTACGCCTCGCGGGTCCCCGGCGTGATGCACGCCTGCGGCCATGACCTGCACACGGCCATGCTGGCCGGCGCGGCCCGGCTGCTGTCGGCCCGCCGGGCCGAGCTGCCCGGCAGCGTGATCTTCATGTTCCAGCCGGGCGAGGAGGGCCACGGCGGCGCCCGGCAGATGATCGAGGAGGGCGTGCTCGACGCCGCCGGGGACCGCCCGGTGGCCGCCTACGGCATGCACGTGGCCTCGGGCATGCTGCCGCTGGGGCTGTGGACCGGCCGCCCCGGCCCGATGATGGCGGCCGCCGACACGCTGGAGGTGACCGTCCGCGGCCGGGGCGGGCACGCCTCCCAGCCGCACCGCAGCGCCGACCCGATCCCGGTCGCCTGCGAGATCGTGACTGCCCTTCAGACGCTGGTGACCAGGAAGTTCGACGTGTTCGACCCGGTCGTGATCACCGTCGGCAGCTTCCACGCCGGCACGGCCGACAACGTGATCCCCGACGAGGCCAGGTTCTCCGCCACGGTCCGGTCGTTCTCGGCGGCGGCGCGGGACGCGGTCAAGGCGGCCTCGACCCGGCTGATCCGGGAGCTGGCCTCGGCCCACGGGCTGAGCGCCACGGCCGAGTTCGTGGCCGGCTACCCGGTCACCGTCAACGACGCCGACGAGCTGGCCTTCGCCGAGCGGACGGTCGGCGAGACCCTGGGCGAGGGGCGGTTCTTCCCGACGCCGTTCCCGGTCACTGGGTCTGAGGACTTCTCGTTCGTGCTCGAGGAGGTGCCCGGCGCGTTCATCATGCTGGGCGCCTGCCCGCCGGATGCCGACCCGGCCACGGCGCCGTTCAACCACTCCGCCGAGGCGGTCTTCGACGACTCCATCGTGGCCGACGGGATCTCCATCTACGCCGAGCTGGCCCTGCGCCGGCTAGCTCAGGCTGGCTGACCAGGGCGCGTTGCTAGCCGCTCACGGCTGGAAGGCCCGCTTGTCGCTCTTGCAGTTGGCGTAGCCGGTGATGCCGCCGAAGCTCTTGGCCAGGTTGCCCACCGACGGGGACTTGGACGACGACGGCGACGGCGAGCCCGACGCGGTCGAGGTCGGCGAGTGCGCGGCCAGCGTGCTGAACGTGGAGCCGAGGATGAGCGTGACGGTGCCCGGCGCGATGCCAGGCACCTGGCGCAGCCGCACGTTGGCCAGCTGGGTGGCCAGGGTCCTGGCCGCGGGCAGGTCGGCGGCCGAGGAGTACTCGATGACCGAGCTGGTGTAGTCCGAGACGCTGGCGTCGCCGGGCGTGCCCACGACCGAGAAGCCGCGCGCGGTCAGGCTGGCCGCGGTGGTGGTGGCCAGCTGGGCCACGGTGGTGCCGTTCAGCACCGTGACGTGCACGTCCCGCGGGCTGACCGTGTCCAGCACGGGATGGCCGCCGCTGGCGGGCTGGGGGGTGCTGACCTTGGCGGGCAGCTTCACGTCGTGCGCGATGGCCGAGAACAGCCGGTGATCGCGGGGCTGGACCAGCTCGACCTGGGCCGGCCGGGGCGGGTAGACCTGAGTCGGGGCCTCGATGAACTGCACGTCGTTGGTGGTCAGGCCCCGGAAGCTCTCGGCGATGTGGAACATGTCCAGCTCGGTCATGCCCGCGTCCGTCGCGTAGATGGCGTGCGCGGCGTCCTCCACGATCGGCAGCAGCCGCGTCGGGCTCTCCAGCAGGCCCTTGTGCACGACCCCGCGCAGCACCTCGGCCAGCAGCAGGTCGTCGCGCTGGATGCGCTTGAGGTCCGAGCCGTCGGCGACGGTCTCCCTGGCCCGCCAGAACTCCAGGAACCGCAGCCCGAAGATGTGGTGCACGCCGGCCTTGATGTTCAGCCCGGAGTTGGGGTCGTGAATGGTCTCCGGCACGCAGACGTTGACCCCGCCCACGTCGTTGACCACCTTCACCACGCCGTCGAATTCCAGCTGGATGAAGTGGTCGATGCGGATCCCGGTCAGGTGCTCCACGGTTTTCCACAGGCATGACGCGCCGCCCAGGGCCAGCGTCTGGTTGATCTGGACGACCCCGGCGGTGTCCTCCTGCTCGCCCGGCTTGCCGTCGGCCGCCGGGCAGCCGTACATCGGCACCATCAGGTCGCGCGGCAGGTTCAGCACGGTCACCCGGTGCCGTCCGGGCGAGATGTGCACCACCATGATCGTGTCCGAGCAGCCGCAGCCGGTCCGCCCGACATGCAGGACGAGCTGCTC
>JBOHCO010000498.1:0-1822 GCA_050698895.1 Streptosporangiaceae bacterium | reverse complement strand
AGCTGGCCAAGGCGCTGGCCGAGTTCCTGTTCGACGACGAGCGGGCGATCATCCGCATCGACATGAGCGAGTACTCCGAGCGCCACTCCGTGGCCCGGCTGGTCGGTGCGCCGCCCGGCTACGTCGGTTACGAGGAGGGCGGTCAGCTCACCGAGGCCGTCCGGCGCCGTCCGTACTGCGTCGTGCTGCTGGATGAGGTGGAGAAGGCCCACCCCGAGGTCTTCGACATCCTGCTTCAGGTGCTCGACGACGGGCGGCTGACCGACGGCCAGGGCCGGACGGTGGACTTCCGCAACACCATCCTGATCCTGACCTCCAACCTGGGCTCCCAGTTCATCGCGGACCCCAACCTGGAGGAGTCGGCCAAGCGCGACGCCGTGATGTCCGTCGTCCAGTCGACCTTCAAGCCCGAGTTCCTGAACCGGCTGGATGACATCATCCTGTTCGACGCGCTAACCACCGACGAGCTGAGCGAGATCGTGGACCTCCAGGTGGCCAGGCTGGGCCGGCGGCTGACCGACCGGCGGCTGACCCTGACCGTCACCCCCGCGGCCAGGGAGTGGCTGGCCCTGACCGGGTTCGACCCGGTCTACGGCGCCCGGCCGCTGCGCCGACTGATCCAGTCGGCCATCGGCGACCAGCTGGCCCGCGCGCTGCTGTCGGGCGAGATCGCCGACGGCGACACCGTGGTCGTGGACCTGGACGAGAAGACCGACAAGCTCACCGTGGGCACCAACCGCAGCCGCAGCGAGGCCGCGGTCGCCAGCTGACGCTACGCCTAGCCCTGCTGCGTTCCCAGGGCGAGACGTTACTTCTCGTCCAGCAGGTGGTCGTACCGGTCCTCGGCCAGGCCGAGGTCGTTGCGGATCCGGTAGCGCAGGCTGAGCAGCAGCCGCAGCTCGGACTCGTTGTCGCTGACCTGGTCCGCCGCTAGTGACCCGGCGACCCCCGCCGACCCCGCGTCCGGCGCGGCCGCACGGTTCAGGCAGATCTCCACGCCCGTGGTGGCCCACCTCAGCGCGCCCTCGAGGTCGCCCCGCTCGACCAGGAGCTCGGTGACCAGGTCGCACACCCGGGGATCCTTCGGACCCTCGGTCTTCAGCCTGCTGATCAGGGCCTGCGCCTCCGGGTGCCGGCCGAGCTGGAACAGGGCGCGGGCCAGCGGCACGCGCGGGTCCACGAACACCGGCCCGCCGTCCATCATCGCCCGGCGGAAACCACCCGCGGCGGCGGCCGGGTCGTCGGCGAGCAGATACTGCTCACCCGCCCGCAAAAAGGCCTCCGACCGGGGCATCCCGGCCGTCTCCTTCGCCGTCGCGGCCAGCCGGTTCATCAGCTCCGCAGCCGACGCATGGTCGCCGCTCCGCACAGCGTCAAACTCGATCGCATCGAACTGCTCACGGCTCAGTACACCCACCCTCGTACGGTACCCAGCCGCGGTTGCGCTGCAACGCGAACGAGCCCGGAGTAATGGACTCGTGACCGCACCGAATGCCCGCAGCAGCAAGGGATTCAGCGCCTAGCTCGCCGCCCTGGAAGCGGCGCGGTCAGCGCGCTCCCGGTCGGCGCGCTCGCCGATGATGCGGGCGTTGGCGAAGGCGGCCCAGATGGCGAGGTGGAGGTCGAGGCGGTCGCCGGGGGTGTTGATGGTCTGCGGGGTGATGGGCGCGTTGTGGGTGGTGGTGATGTCCCCGCCGCTGGGGGCGGGCTGGGCGGGGCTGGCGGGCATGGTGGTGCCGTCGGGCCGGGTGAAGGTGAACCCGCCGCTGCTGTCTTCGGCGGTGATGAGGTAGCCGGCCTCGTGGACGATGACGTGGTGGGC
>JBOHCO010000497.1:0-6074 GCA_050698895.1 Streptosporangiaceae bacterium | reverse complement strand
GTCGTCCTCGACCAGGAGGATCCGGCCCCGCGGTGAGGGGTGATGTTCCCTGCCCATGCCTCGATCCTGGGCGGCGGGCGTTGCAGCCGGGCTGGCCGGCGGGTAGCAGGCTCGTTGCAGAGGGCTGCCTCTTGCTGTTATCAGCTTCTTGCTGTTATCGGCTCGGATTCGGCGGGGCGGGAGACGGCGGCGCTCGAGATCAGCGGGGCGGGCGATAGCGGTAGCCGAACCCGCGCACGGCCTCGATGGGCGGACCGCTGCCGCCGTGCTGACCGAGCTTGCGGCGCAGCCGCATGACGGTGAACTTGACCCGGTCCGGGCCGATGCCCGCTGGATCCTGCCAGACCTGCCCGAGCAATTGCTCGGGCGACAGCACCTGACCGCGGTGCCGGACCAGCACGCCCAGCAGCCGGAACTCGGTCGGGGTCAGGCTGACCGGGTGCCCGTCCACGCTGACCTCACCGGCGGACAGGCCCAGCGACAGCAGGCTGTCCTGGTAGATCTCGGCCAGGTCCGATGCGCCGGGGCCGGGCCCACCCCGGCGCAGCAGCCCTCGCACCCGGGCCAGAAGCTCGGCGTTACTGAACGGCTTGGTGACGTAGTCGTCGGCGCCCGCCTCCAGGCCGCGGACCTTCTCGTCCTCCAGGCCGTGCGAGGTCAGCATCAGCACGGGCACCTCGCTGAGATCACGGATCCGGCTCAGCACGTCCCAGCCGTCCAGCACCGGCAGGCCCACGTCCAGCACGACCAGGCCCGGGCGGCAGGCGTGGAAGGCGTGCAGCCCGGCCCGGCCGTCGCCCTCGGTCAGCACCTCCAGGCCGCCGCCCTCCAGCACGGCCCTGATCGCCCGGGCGACGTCCGGGTCATCCTCGATTACCAGCACCGACGCGGGCACGGCTCATCGCCCGATGGGCAGGTAGACCGAGAAGGTGGTCCCGGTGCCCACCACGCTGGCCACCTCGATGCGCCCGCCGTGCAGCTCGGTGATGGCCTTGGCCGTGGGCAGGCCGAGCCCGCTGCCCGGCACCCGCGTCTCGCGGGCGTTGGAGGCCCGGAAGAACCGGTCGAACAAGCGGTCCACCTCGCTGGCCGGGATGCCCATGCCGGTGTCGGCCACGTCGATCCGCCACTCGCTGGTGGTGTGCGTAGCCCGCACCTCGACCCGGCCGCCGGTGGGCGAGAACTTCACCGCGTTAGAGATCAGGTTGTCCAGGACCTGCTGGATCCGGCCGCTGTCGGCCTGCACCGCCGGGCCGTCCTGGGCCACGATGTCCAGGCTGACGCCGTCCACCGCGGCGGTGGCCCAGCCGGACCTGACCGATTCCCTGGCCACGGTGGGGACCGAGATAGGGGCCAGATCCAGCCGGGACACGCCCTCTTCCAGGCCCTGGAGCTCGACCAGCTCGCCGACCATGCGCAGCAGCCGCTCGGCGTTGCGCTGGATGATGTCGAGGTACTCGGCGGAGTCCTCGTCCAGCTCGCTGTCCTCTGACCTGATCAGCTCGGCGAAGGACACGATGGAGGTCAGGGGCGTGCGCAGCTCGTGGCTGACCGTGGCCAGGTAGCGCACCCGCTCGTCGTTGAGGCTGCGCAGCTCGTCGTTCTGCGCCGACAGCCGGCGCCGGTCGCGCTCGACTGCCTCCTCCATCAGCATGCGGTCGTTCACGTCGGTCAGCGCAGTCACCCGGCCCACGAGCTCGCCGGCGGAGCCGGTGATCCGGCGCACCTCGACGTGCATCCATTTCTCGCCGCCGGAGGCGGTCCGCAGGCGGCAGTCGGCGGCCAGCTCGGTGGCCACGCCGCTGGTGTCCCGCAGCGAGTCGATCCGGGCCACGTCACTCGGGTGGATGGTGCTGCGCCAGCTCTTCCCGATGACCTCGGCTGCCGGGATGCCCGACATCTCCGACCACTTGTCGTTGACGAACCTCACGATCCCGTCGGGGTCGCTCTGGACGATGCCGACGGGGGCGATCTCCGACAGCAGCCGGAACCGGGCCTCGCCTTCGGCCACGGCCCTGGTCGCCTCCTCGAGCTCGGAGGCGTCGCGCAGGAAGCCGAAGAAGTAGGTGTGGCCGCCGACGGTGACCGGCGTCGGCGTCAGCTCCACGGTCCGCTCGGTACCGTCAGCGCGCAGGGCGCGCAGCCGGACCCGGCGGGAGAAGCCGCTGCGGTCCCCGGTGGCCAGGTAGCCGGCCATGGCGTCCACGAACAGCTGCCGGAAGCGCTCGGGCACCAGGGTCTCGGGCATGTCCAGGCCCAGCGTGTCGGCGCGGCGGCGGCCGAACAGCGCCTCGGCCGAGGGGTTGAACTCCCGGATCTGCCGGTCGGCGTCGACGGCGACGATGGCGGAGGGAGCCCCGGCGACCAGCGCGGCGGCCAGCGTGTCAGCCGCGGCCGGACCGGGCTCGACGGCGCTGGCCTGGCCGGGGCCGGCGGTGGCGCTGGCGGTTCTGGCGGTAGGGCTGGAGGCGGTGCTGGCCATGGCGCTGGCCGGGGGCGAGGCCGGGTCGGCGGCCGGGCTGGGCAGCGTGCCGATGATGGTGGCCAGCGCCCGCAGGGTGGCCCTGGCCCCGGTCTTCCAGCGGGAGGTCTGGCCGAGCAGGGCCAGCGCGCAGGCCGGCTCGGGGCCGGCCGAAGCGGCCGGGACCACCAGCAGCCCGGTCCGCCGCTGGCCGGAGTCCAGATCGGTCTCGAACGGCTGGCCACTGGCCGACAGCGCGCTGCCCCGCGCCGCCCAGGCCGTCCGGACCTGGGCCAGCAGCACCAGGTCGTCGAGGATGTCGCCGGCACCGTCGGCGCCCACCGGCCGGGCCGAGCCGGGCGCGATCACCAGCGCGCCCTGGGCCGCGAAGGCCGAGACCAGCCGCTCCAGGACCGGGCCCAGCGCGGCGGGCGAGGATCCGGCGGGCAGCAGCTGCTCGGCGGCGTACTCCAGCACGGCGGCCCGCGCTCGCGCGGACGGCTGGCCGGTCGCCTCGGCATGCCCCTGCGTACGACTAAAGGCCGGTTCTGCCCCCGATGCCCGCATTGGCCCTCGCGATCTCTGCCTCGTTACCTCACTTCCCTGCTCTCGCCGCTAGGAGGATTCCCCGTCGGGCCGGCGGCTGAACCGGGGAGGCGATGAGCGGTGACGCCGGGGAGGGTCCTGAGGCCGCGGGTGGGGCGAGTCCCGTGGCCGGGCCGCTGAGCTGGGCATGCCGCCTGACAGGGCGGTCTCGTGGCCGGGGCCACGGGTGGGTCAGGAGGCCAGGACGGCCTCGATCTCCAGGTGAAGCGCGATCTTGTCGGCCACGACCGCGCCGCCGTTCTGCATCGGCGCGCTGAAGTTCACGTTGAAGTCCCGCCGGTTGATCTCAGCGGTCGCGGTGAACCCGGCCCTGGTGCCGCCGTAGGCGTCCGGGCCGAAGCCGTTGAGCTCGAGGCGCAGCGGCACGTTCTTGGTCACGCCCTTGAGGGTCAGGGCGCCGTCGACCACGAAGTCGCCGTCCTCCACCCGCACGCCGGTCGAGCGGTAGGTCATCGTCGGGAACGTCTCGACCTCGAAGAAGTCGGCCGACCGGATGTGCGCGTCGCGCTGCTCCTGGCCGGTGTTGATCGAGGACAGGCTGATCTCGGCGGTGACGGAGGAGTCCTGGGGGCGGTCACCGGTGACGATGTCGCCGGAGAACTCGGTGAACCGGCCGCGAACCTTGCTGACCATCATGTGGCGGACCGAGAAGCCCACCTCCGAGTGCACCGGGTCGATGCTCCACTGGCCCGCTACGTAGCCCGGGATGGTCGTCGCGGTGGTTGCCTCAGTCATCTGTATCTCCTGTAGAGAATGCTCACCTGTTCGGGAAAGCTTGCTAAGCTCGTGTTCGTTGAACACTCAATGACTATCATCTGTTCCCAGGGTTGTCAAACTCTCAACTACCTTCGGGTATGCTGGCGGCGTGAGCACCGTGGAGACACAGACTGAGTGGCTGACCGCCGAGGAACAGCAGGCCTGGCGGGCGTTTCTGGGCGCGTGCCGCCGGCTGTTCACGGAGATGGACGGCTATCTCCAGCACGTCGCGGGCATCCCGCACGCCTACTACGAGATCCTGGTCCGGCTGTCCGAGGCCCCCGGCCGGGAGCTGCGGATGACCCAGCTGGCCGACGCCTCGATCTCCAGCAAGAGCCGGCTCTCGCACGCCGTGTCCCGGCTGGAAGAGCGCGGCTGGGTGGAGCGCACCGCCTGCCCGACGGACCGGCGCGGCCAGGTGGCCCGGCTGACGGACGAGGGCTTCTCGGCACTGGAGGCGGCCGCGCCGGGTCATGTCGACCAGGTCCGGCAGATGGTCTTCGACCGGCTGACCCCCGACCAGGTGGCGCAGTTGCTCGCGATCAGCCAGGCGATCGAGGTGGGCGCCGAGACGGTCGGCTCGTCTGATGCGGCCGCCCCGTGCCGCGCGGCCCAGGACGGACTCCCCGCGCTGGAGCCCGACCCCGACACCAGCTGCCCCTGATCAGCTCTTGAGTTGTGGATGTGCCGTTACCCACAGCGGGGCGACGCTGTCAATATGTACCAACCTGCTGGTTCATGATTTTTGGGGTTCGGGCCTGAGGTGGCGATGCGGGGGGGACCAGGGTCGGACTGGGGCGGGTGGGCGGGTCGGCAAAGGAGGGGCGGCGATTCTTTGGGCCGGTGTCCTGCGGCGTGGCGGGGGGCGGGGCCTGCTAGCCTCGCGGCGAACGGGCAGGCACCTTGCCTGCCGGGAATTGCCCGAGTGCAGGCCCCGCAGGGTCCCGGTGGCTAAAGAATCGCTGCCCCGGGCCTCGTCCGCCTAGGTCGGTCGGTGCGGGGTGCCTGGCGTCGTGGCGCGTCAGAGGGTCGGCGGCGGGGCTGGCCAGAGCATGGCTAGTGCGGGTCAGGGCCGGGCGATGCGGGGGCCAGGGCTGACGGGGTTTCGGTGATGGCGGCCAGGATGCGGGTGAGCGCGGCGGTTATCTCGGGTGCCGGGGCGGCGGGGTTGGTGAACCAGCGGATCTCGGCGTAGCCGTCTTCGTCGAGCATGATCTCGGCCGTGGCGCGGCCCGGTGGCTGACTGGTGGCGGTCACGTCCAGGCCGGTGAGGCTGTTGCCGTTGGTGCCGGCGGCCACGCCTGCGGCGGCTAGGCCGGCGGCTATCGCGTGTATCCGGGCGGCGGGGGGAGTCAGGTCGTGAGCAATGTCGGGCACGGGGCGGTCCTTCCGTCGGGTGAGGACTCGCGCCGCAGTCGCGGCGGCGGCGTTGCCTCGCCGGGTTGTCCGCATGGTGATCCGCGCTGCGAGGCATGAGTCCATGGTAGGCGCACTTATATAAGTCGTCTAGGTTGTCTAAGTCATACCGGTCGTCAGGCACATTGACCTGGTGATGTGTCATGGAAGGGTGACCGACCGGACCATAGACCTGCGCTCAGCCGTGCCTGCTTACCGGCAGCTCGCCGCGATCCTGCGCGAGCAGATCGAGTCCGGGGAACTTGCCGCCGACCAGCCAGTGCCCAGCGAGACCACGCTCGTGCAACGCTACGGCGTCGCTCGCGGCACCGTCCGGCACGCCATCGAGGTCTTGCGCGACGAGGGTTTGGTGGTCACCGTGCAAGGCCGGGGCACCTTCGTCGTCACGCGCTAGCCGCCCGTCAGGCCGCTGTCTCCGCAGCGTTTCGCACCGACCTGGCCAGGCCGCTGGAACACCGTCAGGCTTGCACGGGCCTGAGCCTGGAGTACGACCTTTTCGGCCCGCGTAGCGGGCCGAAGGGGGGTGGTGCAGGGTGACGGTGCTGCTGGACCCGCCGGCGGGCACGGACCACGACGGCGGTGACGGTGATGGTGCGGGCGGGGTGGATGCGTTCCGGGTGCTGGGCCTGCCGTATAGCCCGGACCTGACCGACGATGACGTGCGCCGGGCGTTCCGGGCTCGGCTGCGGGCGGTGCACCCGGACGCGGGCGGCGACGCGGGCGCGGCGGCGGCGGTGACAGCGGCGTACTCGGCGTTGCGGTCGGGGGTGCGGCGCGGGGAGCTGCTGGCGGCGGCGATGACGGATCGGGGTGATCCGCCGGACGGCGCGCGGGC
>JBOHCO010000496.1:0-2339 GCA_050698895.1 Streptosporangiaceae bacterium | reverse complement strand
CCTCCAGCACCCCGAGGGCCTGGTTGACGGTGAACCTGCGGCTGGACGCATAGGCGATGGCCTTGTCATGCGGCAGCACCGTGATCAGGCAGTACGTGTCCCCTGACTCGGGGGCGAGAACAACGCCACGCCAGTAGGCGTCGACCCTGATCGTCCGGACACGGGGATCCTTGCTGGTGTGCAGCTTTTCCAGGTGCAGGCCCGCATGCGTGTGCTCCTCGAACTTGCCGATCGCCGCCTCGACAGAACCTTGGACTGCCTTCTCCAGCCTGGAGTACTCGGTAAGGAAGTCCTTCGAGATCGCTAGCCGCGGCAAGGCGCCGGTACCTCCGATCACGCTTTGTAAATGCCTGACGACCGCCTTTCGCTCATGTTAGGCGTTTGGGCGGGAAAAAGACGGCCTGAGGGCAACTCACCGGGATCGCTGGCACGCCTTTGCCAGCAGCCTTCACTCTTGGCGGCGGAACGGCGGCTTGTTCCGCTCAGCGGCCCGATCGGGTGCCTCCTCGTTGACGAGTGCAGCGGCCTCGGTGAGCGCGGCGGCGCGGGACCGGGCCGCGAAATCGCCGTTGAGCCCGCTCTGCCCGATGCACCACTGCGTCCACTCCGGCAGCAGGCGGAGCGCCGCGTTAGCGTCGTCGGGGAAGTAGCCCTCACGGATCAGGAGCGCCGCCGTCTCGATCCGGTGCGATGAGCAGGCGTAGCGCGAGCGCTCTCCGGGATGCGCCGGCGGTCCCCACTCGCTCAGGATCGTGCCCGCAGCGTCGGTCATGTCCTGCGGGACTTCGTCGTGCCGTGCCGCGTACCAGCCTAGGAACGCCTCGCGGACCAGGCCGGGGTCGTCGTCGCCGCCGGAGGAGGCCGCGGCGGCCGTGGCGCCGGCGGGGCCGGCGAGAACGCGGGCGCGCCGCCGGAGCCGGTAGTACTCCCGGATGAGCTCCCGGGGCTCGCTTCCCTGCAGCATGTTCGACAGCGGCCCCGCCTCCAAGACGGGTGCCAGCAGCCGGGCGGTCGTCTCGGGCGGGCTCGGCGACAGCGCCGTCCCGGCGGCGGGCCCGACGGCGCGCTGCCATTCAGCCAGCGCGTCCTCCGCCGACCCGAACACCCCGGCGCCCGCGACAGTGACGATCCAGCATGAGTCGATGTCCCACGCGTACCAGTGGTCCGGCGCCTCCCCGTCGTAGCCGAACGGGGCCACGAGCAGGAACCGGCTGCCGTACGCGTCGCGCGCGACCAGAGGGTCCCCGGCCGCCCGGCAGCCGTCAGCCGGGTGCCCGAGGCCGGGAGCCAGCCTGCGGTCCGCCAGGAGCCTGGCGGCCTTGCCCGCTTCGGCCCGCACGGTCACGTAGGGATCCTTGATATCGGGGAAGCGCTCGCGGGCCAGCTTCGCACTGTCGCTCTCGGTGTCGCCGGGCGGCGCCGTCAGCGCCAGCCCGCACAGTAGCGACCGCAACTGCCGCCAGTCGCTGGTGCCGTCCGCCACCGACGCGCGCAGCGCCGCCCCGGTCTCCTCCGCCAGCGCGCGCAGCCACTGGGGCGGGTGCAGCCCGGTCACTCGCGACCTGAACCGCTGGTAGAACTCGTCGCCCACGATCCGGCAGGCCTGCGTCTCCAGGTCGACGAGGCGGGACGGCCAGGCAAGGGCCCGGGCGGCAGCGAGAATCCGCTCATGGGACTGGCCCCACCACGGCCTGGGCTCCGCCCCGCCGGCCAGGGCATAGGCCAGATCCTGAAACAGGGAATCCTCCGGTTTCCCCCGCCGGAAGTCCAGCACCAGCGGCGGTCGACCTGGCTCGCCCGGGATCGCAGGCCGCCGCTGAGCCAGTTGCTCGGCACGCCGCTGCGGGTTGCCGCTGATGCCCTTGCTGGGCCCTTTGCGCTTCCCGGAACGCCGCTTCTTCTTCGATGCCACGCGGTCAGCGTAGCGATCCGAGGCCGTGCCCGGCCCGTCGCCTGCTTGTACTTCAGCTGCCCAACTCGCCCGGCCAGGTCCACGCCGTGTCTCCTAGTCCCTGGCGCCATTGCGGCCACCACGCCATGGCCTGCCGTCTTAGCGGCTGCGCTGGAGTGCGTCCGACAGCAGCGGGGAGAGCGGGACGGTGCGGGGCAGCCGTTCCCCCTCAAAGTAGCCAGGCTTGTGCTGGCGCAGCAGCCGTTCGCCGTCGGTGTCCCAGTTGACGCCGCCCTTGCGCCTGAGGAGCCGGGTGAAGACGGTGCTGGCCTTGGCTGGATCGCGGGCCGCGAGCCGCCGGAGCGGCTCCGGGGAGATGTCCGGGTCGCGCAGGAAGGTGGACAGTGCGTCCCGGTAGCGGCGGCGGGAGATCAGCGCGGGATTCCGG
>JBOHCO010000495.1:0-7645 GCA_050698895.1 Streptosporangiaceae bacterium | reverse complement strand
GAGGTGCTGGCCATGACCGACGGGCTGCTGGCGGGCGGGGCGGAGCTGATGACGTTCCTGATCGGCGCGCAGGCCCCGGCCGGGCTGGCCGAGCAGGTCACGGCGCACGTCCGGGCGGTGAGCCCGGGCACCGAGGTGGAGTGTCACGTGGGCGCGGTGCCGGGGGCGGTCGTGCTGGCGGGCGCGGAGTAGCGGCGCGATGGCCACCCTCCGGGACCCGCTGCGCCTGGTCGTCGGCGACCGGTCGGCCAAGGCGCTGGACACGGCCTTCGAGATGAAGACCGTGGGTGACCTGCTGAGCCACTATCCGCGCCGGTACGCCCGGCGGGGCGAGCTGACCAGCCTGGACGGGCTGCGCGAGGGCGACCACGTCACGGTGCTGGCCGAGGTGGCCTCGGTGAGCACGCGCCGGATGCGCAACCGGGCGGGCTCGATCTTCGAGGCGGTGGTCACCGACGGGCACGGGCGGCTGACGCTGACGTTCTTCGGCCGGGGCAGCCAGCGCTGGATGGAGGACCGGCTCCAGCCCGGCATGCGCGGCCTGTTCTCCGGCCAGGTGTCCAGCTACCGCGGCAAGCGCCAGCTCGCCCACCCGGACTACGAGCTGCTGGGCGCGGGCGTGGCCGGGGCCAGGGCGGCCGAGTACGCGGCCGAGCTGATCCCGATCTACCCGGCCACCGCCAGGCTCGCGTCGTGGAAGATCGCCGACGCGGTGCGGGTGGTGCTCGACGTGCTCGACGTGCCCGAGGACCCGCTGCCGGACGCGATCCGCGAACGGCACGGGCTGCGCGGGTTCGCCGACGCGCTGCGCGGCATCCACCGGCCGGCCGACGAGGCCGACGAGCGGGGGGCGCGCAAGCGGCTGAAGTGGGACGAGGCGTTCGCGCTTCAGGTGACGCTGGCCCAGCGGCGGCGGGCCGCGGCCGACTACTCGGCCATCCCGCGGCCGGCGGTGGCCGGCGGGCTGCTGGAGGAGTTCGACGCGGGGCTGCCGTTCGAGCTGACCGTGGGCCAGCAGCTGGCCGGGGCGCAGATCGGCGACGAGCTGGCCGCCGACCACCCGATGAACCGGCTGCTGCAGGGCGAGGTCGGCTCGGGCAAGACGGTGATCGCGATCCGGGCCATGCTCCAGGTCATCGACGCGGGCGGCCAGGCGGTGCTGCTGGCCCCGACCGAGGTGCTGGCCCAGCAGCACTACCGGTCGATCACCAGCATGCTGGGGCCGATGGCGCAGGCGGGCATGCTCGGCGGGGCCGAGCGGGCGACCAGGGTCGCGCTGCTGACCGGGTCGCTGGGCGCGGCCGGCCGCCGCCAGGCGCTGCTGGAGGCGCAGACGGGCACGGCCGGGATCGTGATCGGCACCCACGCGGTGCTGGAGGACCGGGTGCAGTTCGCCGACCTGGGCCTGGTGGTGATCGACGAGCAGCACAAGTTCGGCGTGGAGCAGCGCGACGCGCTGCGGGACAAGGCCGGGGACGGGCGGCCGCACCTGCTGGTCATGACGGCCACCCCGATTCCGCGCACCGTGGCCATGACGGTGTTCGGCGACCTGGACGTCTCCACGCTGACCGAGCTGCCCGCGGGCCGCCAGCCGATCGCCACCCACGTGGTCCCGGCCGCCGAGCGGCCCAACTACCTGGCCCGGACCTGGGAGCGGATCCGGGAGGAGGCGGGCCGCGGCCGCCAGGCCTACGTGGTCTGCCCGCGCATCGGCGACGGCGGCGACGGCTCGCTGGCCGAGGATCCGGCCGACCTGGCCGGCGGGGACGAGAACCTGGACGACGCCGCGGGCGAGGAGCCGGAGGCGCGCCGGCCGCCCATCGGGGTGCTCGAGCTGGCCGCCGCGCTGGACGAGAACCAGCTGTCCGGGCTGCGCCTCGGGGTCCTGCACGGCCGGCTGCCGCCGGAGGAGAAGGACCAGGTCATGCTGGCCTTCGCGGACGGCCGGGTGGACGTCCTGGTGGCCACGACCGTGATCGAGGTGGGCGTCGACGTGCCCAACGCGACCGTCATGGTGATCATGGACGCGGACCGGTTCGGGGTGTCCCAGCTGCACCAGCTGCGCGGCCGGGTCGGCCGGGGCGGTCATGAGGGGCTGTGCCTGCTGGTTACCGAGGCGCCGCCGGACAGCCCGGCCCGGGTCCGGCTGGACGCGGTGGCCAGCACCACCGACGGGTTCAAGCTGTCCGAGGTCGACCTGCGCCAGCGCCGGGAGGGCGACGTGCTCGGCACGGCCCAGGCGGGCCGCAGGTCGAGCCTCAAGCTGCTCAACGTGCTGGCCGACAAGGACACGATCATCCAGGCCAGGGCCGAGGCGGTGGACCTGGTCGACGCCGACCCGGCGCTGGCGGGCTACCCGGCGCTGGCCGACGCGGTGGCCGTGCTGGTGGAGGCCGAGCAGGCCGAGTACCTCGAGAAGGCCTGATCGCGGTGCCGGCCATGGTGGCGGTGCTCGCCGCGGGCTGCCGGGGCGCGGGCCGGTGACCAGGATCATCGCCGGGCTGGCCGGCGGGCGGCGGCTGGCCACCCCGGCCGGGCGGTCGACCCGGCCGACCAGCGACCGGACCAGGGAGGGCCTGTTCGGCACGGTGACCGCGATCCGCGGCGGGCTCGACGGCGCGGCGGTGCTGGACCTGTACGCGGGCTCGGGCGCGGTCGGCCTGGAGGCGCTGTCCCGCGGCGCGGACGACGTGCTGCTGGTCGAGTCCGACCCCCGGGCGGCCCGCGTGATCAGGGAGAACATCGCGGCGGTGGGGCTGGCCGGCGCCGGCCTGGCCGCCGACCGGGTGGAACGGGTGCTCGCGCGCGGTCCCGGCGGCCCGGCCCGCGACTTCGTGTTCGCCGATCCGCCTTACGCCCTGGCCGATGAACAGCTCCAGCAGGTGCTGGCCGGCCTGCTCCAGCCGGGCTGGCTGGCGCCGGGGGCGCTGGTCGCGATCGAGCGCGGGACCCGGTCCGGTCCGCTGGCCTGGCCGGCCGGATACGTCAGCGACCGGTGCCGCCGATACGGCGACGCGACCCTCTGGTACGGTCTCGCCGCAGGTACGGGTTCTGCCAGGACGGGGCCTGCGGGACCGCATGAGACGGGAGCGTGAATCGCGTGCGGCGTGTGGTCTGTCCAGGCTCATTCGACCCAGTGACCAACGGCCATCTCGACATCATCTCCCGGGCGGCCACGTTCTGCGATGAGGTCATCGTGGCCGTGGCGCACAACCTGTCCAAGACCGCGCTGTTCACCGCCGACGAGCGGGTGGAGATGCTGCGCGAGGTGACCAAGGCGCAGGACAACGTGCGGGTGGCCCGGTTCGACGGGCTGGTCGTGGACTTCTGCCGGGCCAACAAGGCCTCGGCGATCGTCAAGGGGCTGCGCGCGGTCACCGACTTCGACTACGAGATGCAGATGGCGCAGATGAACTACAGCCAGGCCGGGGTCGAGACGCTGTTCATGACCACCAACCCGCTCTACGCCTTCTTGTCGTCAAGCCTGGTCAAGGAGTTCGCCAAGTACGGCGGAGACGTCAGCGGACTGGTCCCTGAGCAGGTCCTCGGCCGCCTCACCAGCCGCCTTCAGGGGCAGTAGGATGCCACGCCGGGGCACGGGAAGCCGCACAAGTTGGGATTCACGCAGGCAGGCCGGTAAGCTAGGCGGCCAATGCCATGCCACACCCGCTGTCAGCCATGCCTCATCAGCGATCTAAGCACCAGAAGCGAATAGATCCGGCGGGCCCGCTTGTCTTCGACATCCGGACCCTCGGACCTGGAACAGCGCGCACCGAGCGGCGCACTGCCCCGGCACCCGCCGACATGGGTGTCGAGATGGTGCGCGTGCCGGCCGGCGCCGAACTCGAGCTGGAGGTTCAGCTCGAGGGCGTGACGGAAGGCGTGCTGGTCACCGCGACGGTGACGGCGCCCCTGGCCGGCGAGTGCGCACGGTGCCTGGAGCCGTTCAGCTCGTCCACGAGCGTCCGGTTCCAGGAGCTGTACGCGCTGGCGGAGGGAGTGGCAGGCCCGGACGGCTACGTCCTGGAAGCTGGCTTGCTTGACCTGGAGCCGGCGCTCCGTGACGCACTCGTGCTGGAGTTGCCGCTGTCGCCGCTGTGCGCGGATGACTGCCAGGGGCTCTGCTCCGAGTGCGGGGTCCGGCTTGCGGACGCGCCGCCCGGCCACGGGCATGAGCAGCGCGGCCCGCTATGGGCGGCATTGAAGGACGTTCGCGTGAGCGAGTCGGGACCTGAACGAGCGAAGAAGGAGCCCTGAGGTGGCAGTACCCAAGCGGAAGAAGTCGCGCAGTAATACGCGGGCGCGCCGGTCGCAGTGGAAGACCACGCTGCCCCAGCTGATGGCGTGCCCGAACTGCCGCGAGCCCAAGCTCCCGCACACCGCGTGCCCCACATGCGGTACGTATAACCGGCGCCAGGTAATCACTCCTTCCTGACGCGCTTGTAGCGGGGGACTCGCGCGGCGGCGGCGCCGTGCGGGGAAGGAGAGGATCGTGACTGGCTCGTCACCGGATGGTCAGGCACCGAACGCCGACACCAACGAGCTGCTAGCGGCGATCCAGGTGCCGCTCGGCAGTGAGCTGCTCGAGCGCGCGCTCATGCACCGGTCATTCGCCTACGAGAACGGCGGCCTGCCGACCAACGAGCGGCTGGAGTTCCTGGGTGACTCGGTGCTCGGCCTGATCGTGACGGACACGCTGTTCCGGCAGTATCCCGACCTGCCCGAGGGCCAGCTGGCCAAGCTGCGCGCCGCGGTGGTCAACATGCGGGCCCTGGCGGGCGTGGCCCGCGGGCTCAAGCTCGGGGAATACGTGCGCCTGGGCAAGGGCGAGGAGGGCACCGGGGGCCGGGACAAGTCGTCCATCCTCGCGGACACCCTCGAGGCCGTCATCGGCGCGGTCTACCTGGACCAGGGCCTGGACGTGGCCGACGGGCTGGTCCACCGGCTGTTCGACCCGGTGATCGCGCGCTCGGCGCGGCTGGGCGCGGGCCTGGACTGGAAGACCTCGCTCCAGGAGCTCACCGCGGCCGAGGTGCTGGGCGTGCCCGAGTATCACGTCGACGAGAGTGGCCCGGATCACCAGAAGTCGTTCCGCGCCACGGTGCGGATCGGCAGCCAGACCTACGGCGAGGGCGAGGGTCGGTCCAAGAAGGAAGCCGAGCAGCAGGCCGCCGAGGCGGCCTGGACGGCGATCAGCGCGGGCCTGGCCGCGGCCTCGGGTGAGGCGGCGAGCGGCGAGGCCGCGAAGGCCGCGGGCGGGGCTGCTGGCGGGCCGGGTACGGAGAACGGGGCCGGCGCGGCAGCCCGGGGCAGTGCCGCCGCGACGCCCGAGCCGGGCGTGGACGGGGGATCGTCCGGAGGGCAGCCGGTCAGGGACGGCTAGCCCGTGCCCGAGCTTCCCGAGGTCGAGACCGTCCGCCGCGGACTGGAACGGCATGTCGCCGGGCGGGTCATTGACGCGGTCGAGGTCCTGCACCCGCGCGCCGTCCGTCGCCACGTGGCCGGTCCGGCGGACTTCGCGGCCGCGCTGCGCGGCCGCCAGGTGGCCGCGCCGCTGCGCCGCGGCAAGTACCTGTGGCTGCCGGCCGACGACGACGCGCTCCTGGCCCACCTGGGCATGAGCGGCCAGCTCGTGGTCGGCGAGCCTGACCGCGAGCTGGCCCCGCACGTCAGGGTCCGGTTCACCTTTCGCGATCGCGGTCCCGACCTGCGCTTCATCGACCAGCGCACGTTCGGGCACCTGCTGCTCAGCCCCGGCGGCGCGCGGCTGCCCTCGGTCATCGCGCACATCGCACCCGATCCGCTGGAGGCCGCCTTCGACCGGGCCGCCTTCGCCGCCCGGCTGCGCTCGCGGCGCAGCGGCATCAAGCGGGCGCTGCTCGATCAGAGCCTGGTCAGCGGGGTCGGCAACATCTACGCCGACGAGGCGCTGTGGAGGGCCCGGCTGCACTGGGCCCAGGCCGCCGACCGGCTGCGCGGGCCCGACGTGAACCGGCTCCTCGACGCCGTGCAGGAGGTCTTCGCCGAGGCGCTCGGCGCCGGCGGGACCTCGTTCGACCGCCTCTACGTGAATGTCAACGGGGAGAGCGGCTACTTCGACCGCGCGCTGGCCGTGTACGGCCGCGAGGGTCAGCCGTGCCCGCGGTGCGGGGCACCCGTCCGGCGCGACCCGTTCATGAACCGGTCGGCCTACACCTGCCCGCAGTGCCAGCCCCGGCCCCGCCGGGCTCACTGGTGAGCCGCCGAAATCCCTTGTTGCGGATGATATGGTATTTAACCGGGCCGGTAACGGCTCTCAACTTGACCAGCAAACGCCTGAGTGGGAAACTAGAAAACGTGGATTGCGCGCGAGTACGTGCGTGTTGAGCATGTGCCCACTCTGGTCACTCAGCGTGGAGGACCTTTTACAATGGCGAAGGCTCTATTCGGCCACGTCGGCGGTCCCGACCCCCGCATGATTTCCGAGATGCGCCGCCTCCAGCAGCGAGTACGTGACCTGGAAGCCGAGCTTGTCCGGCTCCAGGAAGAGAACTAGTCGCTCACGGTAGAGGCAGCCCGCCCGGACATGCTGGTGCCGGATCGCGAACCTGCGCTCGCCTGAGCGCCGGTCGGCGAGGAAAACGACAAAGACGAACCAGGGGCGCCAGCCGTGGCGCCCCTCTTCGTTGTTTATTTCCCCGTGATATGCCATTAATCCGGTAGGCAATGGGGTGTCCGGCATGATCATTAACAAACCCCACTGGCCCCGTTAGTCACAGTCTTGTCCCCGGGGAGACGGCCCCTTCGGCCCGGTTCCGCGTTTGGCGTGCCCCGGGACGGTAAGGTGCGTGGAGCGAGAGGAGGGGGTTCGTGTACCTGAAGAGCCTCACTCTGCGCGGCTTCAAGTCGTTCGCCTCCGCCACCACGCTGCGCCTGGAGCCCGGCATCACCTGCGTGGTCGGCCCGAACGGCTCGGGCAAGTCCAACATCGTCGACGCCTTGTCCTGGGTCATGGGCGAGCAGGGCGCCAAGTCCTTGCGCGGCGGCAAGATGGAGGACGTCGTCTTCGCCGGCACCACCTCCCGCCCGCCGCTGGGCCGGGCCGAGGTCACGCTCACCATCGACAACAGCGACGGCGCGCTGCCTATCGACTACGCCGAAGTCACCATCAGCCGCCTGATGTTCCGGTCCGGGCAGAGCGAGTACGCCATCAACGGCGACCACTGCCGCCTGCTCGACGTGGCCGAGCTGCTGTCCGACTCCGGCATGGGCCGCGAGATGCACGTGATCGTCGGCCAGGGCCAGCTCGACGACATCCTGCACGCGGGCCCCGAGGCCCGGCGCGCGCTGATCGAGGAAGCGGCCGGCGTGCTCAAGCACCGCAGGCGCAAGGAAAAGGCGCTGCGCAAGCTGGAGGCCATGCAGGCCAACCTGACCCGGCTGGTCGACCTGACCGCCGAGCTCGGCCGCCGGCTCAAGCCGCTCGGCCGGCAGGCCGAGATGGCCAAGAAGGCGGCCGTGATCGCCGCCGACCTGCGCGACGCGCGGCTGCGGCTGCTGGCCGACGACTACGTGACGCTAGCCGCAGAACTGCAGCGCGACGAGGCCGACGAGGCGGCCGCGGTGGCCCGCCGCACCGCCCTCGAGCAGGAGGTGGCCCGGGCCC
>JBOHCO010000494.1:0-3557 GCA_050698895.1 Streptosporangiaceae bacterium | reverse complement strand
GGGCTGAGCTGATCAACCGAGTCCGGGGGTATGAGTTCACTGGCTATGAGCGCAGCGTCGACTCCCACGTCAAGAACCTGCGCCGGAAGATCGAGAACGACCCGGCCAGTCCGGAAATCATCCAGACTGTCCTGGGTGCCGGTTACCGGCTCGGCCTGAGCCAGGACCGCTAGCGCCGGGGCGAACGGCGGAGTCGGCCCTGGCCTCGTCTCCGACGAGCACAGAGGACGACGCGGCCAGCGCGCACTCGGCGCCGACCGCGTCAACCTGGAAATACAGTTCATCAACCATCCTGGATCCCCGCCCGCCCCACAGCACGCCGCGTGCAGCACCCTGACCACACTTGCCCCGCCCCCGCCCCCGCCAGCCGGCAGGGCGACCCTTGGGTCTACTCATTCAATTGTTTTTACATAGTCAATCAGTACAATGATCTCCAGGTTTGTGATCCTGCCGGGGAGGAACGGAGGACCGCAGTGAAGCGGATCGACTGCACCAGGCAGTTCCCCGCCGGGGCGGCCGCCATGGCCGGACTTGAGCAGGCGGCGGTCGCCATCGTGACGATCAACGGGTGGAACCGGCTGGCCGCCGGGCCCGGCCCGGCCGCCATCAGCCTCGACGGCCTGGGCCTATCCGGCGGAGTGGCCAGCGTCCCCAGCACGGCAGGAAGCCACTGATGCCCGCGGACAGATTTGGCTCGGCCGGCAGCGCATCATGCTTGCTCCACGATCATCGGCGAGCCTCAGCCATGGCGCGAGCTCCTCGGCGGCCACAATCCGCCTGGCAGCGCACGCCGCCCGATGTTCCTCACCGGCCGAGGCCGGGCACAACCTTCGAGTCGCGACTTCGGGCGGGCGCACGGACCGGGGATATCGCGGAGACTGAACCGAAGGGCCGATGACGGCCCGAGGGAAGGACAGACCATGGCGAGCACGCATGAGGTGAGGGTCGGGCGGGCCTACGACGAGCCGGCGCCCGGGGACGGCGCCAGGGTGCTGGTCGACCGGATCTGGCCCCGGGGGCTGAGCAAGGCAAAGGCCGGTTTCGACGAGTGGTGCAAGACGATCGCGCCGTCGACAGCGCTGCGCAAGTGGTACAGCCACGACCCGGAGCGCTTCGAGGAGTTCGGCCGCCGCTACCGCGCCGAGCTCGCCGAGCCCGACCACGCCGAGGCGCTTGAGCACCTGCGTGACCTGGCTGGACGTGGCAACCTGACGCTCATAACCGCGACCAGGAACGCCACCATCAGCGAGGCCGCCGTGCTGGCCAGCCTGCTCAGAGGCTGACCGACCCGGCGGCGATCACCGAGCCGGGCAGCCGCGGATACAAGTCACCCGCAGGCCCACGACCGGATCCGCACAGCTCAGCCTCGCGCCAATGGATCAGATCACGATGCGTAGCGGCTCCTGGAGAATGTCCCTGAGGTCGCCCAGGAACGCGGCGGCGATCACGCCGTCGAGCACCCGGTGGTCACTTGTCAGGGTGATCCTGATGGTCATGCGCCTGGCGAGTTGGCCGTCGCGGATGACGGCCTCCTCAGCCAGCGCGCCGACAGCGAGGATCGCCGCCTCCGGAGGGTTGATGACCGCGGTGAAGCTGTCGACGCCGAGCATGCCCAGGTTACTGATCGTGAAGGTGCCGCCAGTGAATTCCTCCGGGACCAGCTTTCCGGCCCGCGCCCGCTCGGCGAGTGCCCGCGCCTCGGCGGAAGTCTCGCCGAGCGTCCTGCGGTCGGCGTCGCGGATTACTGGGACGATGAGGCCGTCATCGACGGCGACGGCGATGCCCACGTGGATCCGCCTGTGCACGATGATCTTGTCACCAGCCCAGGAGGAGTTCACCCGCGGGTGCGCCCGCAGTGTCACCGCGCAGGCACGGACCAGGAGGTCGGTGACGCTGACTTTCGTCCCGGCCGCGGCCAGGCGGCCGTTGACATCCTCACGGAAGGCGAGCAGCGGCCCGGCATCGATGACCGCGGTCAGGTGGAAGTGCGGTACGGCCGCGCTCTCGGTAAGCCGCCGCGCCGTGATCCGCCGGATGGCGGTGAGCGGTATCTCCTCGTCGTCTGCCTGCCCGCCGGCCGCCTGCGCCGAAGCCACGGACGTCCGGGGAGGGAAGCTCTCGGCAGCCGCAGCAGCCTCGACGTCGGCCCGGACGATCCGCCCGCCTGGCCCGGTTCCGGTGACGCTGGCCAGTTCGATTCCGTGGCCGCGGGCTATCCGGCGAGCCAATGGAGAGGCCCGTAGCGCCGTGCCCGCTATGGCGGGCGGAGCTGGCGCGGCAGGCGGGCCGGCTTTCTGCGCTTCGGCGGGCGGCGGCGGCGGCTCCGGAGCTGACGGCGCGGCGGCCGGAACGCGGGTGCCGGCATGCACGCCGTCACCGATGACGGCGATGGGCTGGCCGATGGGGACCGTGGCGCCCTCGGGAACGAGCAGCCGCTCGAGCACGCCCTCCTCGTAGGCTTCCAGCTCCATCGTCGCCTTATCAGTCTCGATCTCAGCGAGCACGTCGCCCTTGCTGACCGGATCGCCCTCGCGCTTCAGCCACTGGCTCAGCACTCCTTCGGTCATAGTGTCAGACAGCCGGGGCATGAGGACATCGGGCATGTCTGCCTCCTACCGCGCGAACTGGGTAGCGTCGAGGATCTCGCGGATGACCTTGGCCAGGGCTCCGGCGTCGGGCAGAGCGGCGAGCTCGAGGGGCTTGGCGTACGGCAGCGGAACCTCGGCCGCGGCGACGCGCCGGACCGGGGCGTCGAGGAAGTCGAAGGCGCCTTCCTGGATGGTGGCGGCAATCTCGGCACCGACGCCGTAGCTGAGCCAGTCGTCTTCCAGGACGACGGCGCGGCTGGTCTTGCGGACCGACGCGCACACCGTCTCGCGGTCCAGCGGGCGCAGGCTGCGCAGGTCGACCACCTCGACTGACACGCCCTCCGCCTCGAGCTGGCGGGCTACGTCCAGCGCGATGACGCTGGCCCGAGAGTAGGCGACGACGGTCAGGTCGCTGCCCGGCCTGATCACCTGCGCGGTGCCGATCTCGGCGATCTGCTCGCCGTCCGGGACCTCGCCCTTGGTGTTGTACAAAGCGAGGTTCTCCACCACAATGACCGGGTCGTCGTCACGGATCGCCGCCGTGAGCAGGGCCTTGGCGTCCGCCGGAGTGGCCGGGGTCACCACCTTCAGGCCGGGCACGTGCGCGTACCAGACCTCGAGGTTCTGCGAATGCGTTGCGGCCAGCTGCTGGCCGCCGCCGCCCGGCGTCCGGATCACCATGGGTACCGACACCTGGCCGCCGAACATGGCGTGCATCTTCGCGGCGTGATTGACGATCTGGTCGATCGCCAGCAGGCTGAAGTTGAGCGTCATGATCTCTACGACCGGGCGCAGGCCGAGCATCGCCGCCCCGATCGCCGCGCCGACGAACCCCTCCTCACTGATCGGCGCGTCCCGGACCCTGGCCGCGCCGAACTCGGCGAGCAGGCCGGCGGTGATCTTGTAGGAGCCCTCGAAGACCCCGATCTCCTCGCCGATAAGGAACACGGACTCGTCGCGGGCCAGCTC
>JBOHCO010000493.1:0-3667 GCA_050698895.1 Streptosporangiaceae bacterium | reverse complement strand
TCAAGGCCAACGTGCCGTCGCGGCTGTCGTTCGCGACGTCCAGCCTCGCCGACAGCCGCGTCATCCTCGACACGCCCGGCGCCGAGAAGCTGGTCGGCCAGGGCGACGGGCTGTTCCTGCCCATGGGCGCCAGCAAGCCGATGCGGCTGCAGAACGCCTTCGTCAGCGAGAAGGAGACGCGCGAGGTCGTTGCGCACTGCAAGAAGCAGATGGAGGCCGAGTACCGCGACGACGTCGTGGTGCCCGAGGGCAAGCAGAAGGACATCGATGCCGACATCGGCGACGATCTGGAGCTGCTGGTGCAGGCCGTGGAGCTGGTCGTGAGCACGCAGTTCGGCTCGACTTCGATGTTGCAGCGAAAGCTGCGTGTCGGCTTCGCCAAGGCGGGCAGGCTTATGGACCTGATGGAGAGCCGGGGCGTGGTCGGGCCGAGCGAGGGCTCGAAGGCCAGGGACGTCCTGGTCCGGCCGGACGACCTGCCGGAGCTGCTCGCCTCGCTGCGCGGCGGGGCGAAGTAACCCGCCAAACAACGAATTGGCAGTTTCTCGCGGTCGCGAGAGACTTGGCCTAGACGCGATCTGAACCGCTCCGGTCCTCGCCGGGAGGTAATTGCGTGTCTACACTTAGTGACCGTTCCCAGTGAAGGGAACGGGGAGAACCACGTCACTGCGCTCGCACCCCCGGCCGGCCGCAGTGCGACCAAGCAGTGGAGGCGTCGAGTGACTATCGGTGACGCCCTGGCCGAGGCACGCCGCCAGGCCGGGCTCACAATCACGCAGGTCAGCCAGCGAACCTGCATCCGAGAGACGATCATCCGGGGGATTGAGCGCAACGACTTTTCCGCCTGCGGGGGCGACTTCTACGCGCGCGGACACATCCGGAGCATCGCCAGGGCGGTGGGGGCCGACCCCGAGCCGCTGATCCGGGAGTATGACGCGACCCAGGGTGCGCCGGAGGCCATCACGGCCGCGGACGTATTCGAGCCGTCCACTCCGATCAAGCTCAAGGAACGGCGGCGGCCGAACTGGAGCCTGGCCCTGCTGGTGGTTCTCGCCGCAATTGTCGGCGTGGCCACCTACCATTTCCTGTCCGGGCCGGCCAAGTCGGATCCGCGGGCCGACGCCGGGACATCGCATGTCAGCTCGCACGACACGCCCAAGGCGGGCGTGACCAAGCAGACCACCTCGCAGACGACCACGCGGCATCACAAGCACCGCACGGTCATCAGGGTGAGCGCGGTCACCGGTGACTGCTGGGTGCAGCTGACCACCGCGAGCGGCCGCTCCATCTACTCGGGCGTCATCCCGGCGGGCACGGCCAAGACCTGGTACGAGCATCATCGGGTGCACCTCCTGCTGGCCAACCCCGGCGCGGTGACGCTGACGGTGGACGGCAAGACGGAATCGGCCGGCCTCCAGGGTCAGACCCTGACCATCGGGCCTGGCCGGCACGTGACGAGCTAGGCGTCCCATGGCACAAGTTGCTGGTGCGCTGGCACGCGCGGGCTTACCGTAGTCTGCCGGTGTGTCATCGAGCGTGTCGTCACATGAGGAGGCCCGGCCCGCCGGGCGCAGTGTCAGCCTGATCACGCTGGGCTGCGCCCGTAACGAGGTGGACTCCGAGGAGCTGGCCGCCCGGCTGGAGCAGGCCGGGTGGCGGCTGACCGAGGACGCCGAGGAGGCGTCCGTGGTGGTCGTCAACACCTGCGGGTTCATCCAGGCGGCCAAGCAGGAGTCCATCGACGAGCTGCTGGGCGCGGCGGGCGGTAAGGCGGCGGTGGTGGCCGCGGGCTGCCTGGCCGAGCGGTACGGCGCCGGGCTGGCCGAGGCGCTGCCCGAGGCCCAGGTGCTCAGCTTCGACGACTACGGCGACATCGCGGCCCGGCTGGACGACGTGGTGGCGGGCAAGCGCTGGGCCGCGCACGAGCCGCGGGACCGGCGCAAGCTGCTGCCGCTCACCCCGTCGGCCCGGCCGGGGACCGCGGGCGTGGCCCAGCCAGGGCACGGCATCGTGTCCGGCCCGATCGTGTCCGGCCCGGCCGCGGCTTTCCCCGCGGCTTTCCCCGCGGACGTGATCCCGGACCTGCCCGCCGGGGTGGCCCCGGCCTCCGGGCCGCGGGTCATGCGGCGCCGGCTGGGCGGCGCGCCCGCCGCGCCGCTCAAGATCGCCTCGGGCTGCGACCGGCGGTGCAGCTTCTGCGCCATCCCGGCGTTCCGCGGGGCATTCGTGTCCCGCCCGCCCGCCGACCTGGTCACCGAGGCCGGCTGGCTGGCCGAGCACGGTGTCCGCGAGCTGTTCCTGGTCAGCGAGAACTCGACCTCCTACGGCAAGGACCTGGGTGACCTGCGGCTGCTGGAGACGCTGCTCCCGCAGCTCGCGGCGGTGCCGGGCATCGGCAGGGTCCGGGTCAGCTACCTCCAGCCGGCCGAGGTCCGGCCGGGCCTGGTCGAGGTCATGACGGGCACGCCGGGCGTGGCGCCCTACTTCGACCTGTCCTTCCAGCACGCCAGCGGCACGGTGCTGCGCTCGATGCGGCGGTTCGGCGATGGCGAGCGATTCCTGGGCCTGATCGACCAGATCCGGCAGCTCGCCCCGGACGCCGGGATCCGCTCCAACTTCATTGTCGGCTCCCCCGGCGAGACGCCGGACGATGTCGAGCAGCTCAGGGACTTCCTGACCGAGGCCCGGCTGGACGCCATCGGCGTGTTCGGCTACTCCAGCGAGGACGGCACCGAGGCGGCCGGCCTGCCCGGCGAGCTGGACTCCGACGAGGTGGCCAGCCGGGTCGAGGACCTGGCCGCCCTGACCGACGAGCTGATGGCCGAGCGGGCCGCCGACCGGGTCGGCGACGTCCTGGACGTGCTGATCGACGAGGAGCTCGAGCCCGGCCGTTACCTGGGCCGCGGCGCCCATCAGGCCCCGGAGGTGGACGGCACCACGGAGGTCACCACCGCGCCGGGCCGCGAGCTGGCCCCCGGCGACCTGGTCCAGGTCGTGGTGACCGGCTCGGACGGCGTCGACCTGTTCGGTGAGCCGCCCGCGGGACCGCATTGAGCCAGCCCGGCTCAGGCACGTCGGGGGAGGCGAGCGGCGTCACCGTCGCCGCGCCCCGGCTGATGAACGTGGCCAACGCGCTGACCATGCTGCGGCTGGCGCTGGTCCCGGTGTGCATCGTCCTGCTGGTGGAGGGCGGGGTGGCCTACCGGGTGGCGGCGTTCGGGGCGTTCGCGGTGGCGTCGGCGACCGACCTGCTGGACGGCGAGGTGGCCCGGCGGCGCAACCTGATCACCGACTTCGGCAAGATCGCCGACCCGATCGCGGACAAGGCGCTGACCGGCTCGGCGCTGGTCACGCTGTCCTGGCTGGGCGAGCTGGCCTGGTGGGTGACCATCGTGATCCTGGCCCGCGAGCTGGCCGTCACGGCGCTGCGGTTCTGGGTCATCCGGCGCGGCGTGATCGCCGCCAGCCGCGGCGGCAAGATCAAGACCATGCTCCAGATCGTGGCCATCAGCCTGTACATCCTGCCCGGCGACCTCGCGCTGGTGCGGGAGCTGTTCATGGGCGCGGCGGTGATCGCGACCGTGGTCACCGGGGCCGACTACACGGTCCGGGCGGTGCGGCTGCACCGGGCGGTGCCGCACCCGCCCGCGCCGGACCCGGCGGCGGC
>JBOHCO010000492.1:0-2704 GCA_050698895.1 Streptosporangiaceae bacterium | reverse complement strand
CGGCATCCCAGCGCGCGTTCGGCCCCGGCCATCAGCTCACCCGCGAGGCCACCAGCGGCCTGAATGCGGCGGTCGCGCGCGGCATGTCCGAACGCGGGATCGACCTGCGGTCGCGCGTGCGGTAGTCAATCAGGATCGGACAGCCGGCAACCAGGGAGGCGAGCAGCATGACGATCGTCAGGCACACGGCAGTCATCGGCTTAATGATCGTGGCCGCGGTGTCGCTGACAGCGGCCCCGAGTCAGGCCTCGCCGCGGCTGGCACGCGGGCACACGCTGTCGTCGCCGCATCGGATCAAGGTCACGGCGACCATCGACGTCGGCGGCTCGCCGTTCGGCCTGGCGGCCGACCCGGATACCAACGCGATCTATGTCACCGGCGCTGACGCAGTCACCGAGATCAGCGGGCTGACCAGCAGCGTGGTGGCGTCCATCCCGGTCGGCAGCGATCCGCTCGCCATCGCCACCGACCCGACCACCGACACCATCTACGCCGCCAACTTCGAGGGCGCCTCGGTCTCGGTGATCAACGGCCGCACTAACAAGGTGACGGCCACCGTGGCCGTCGCCAGCCACCCGGTCGCGATCACGGCCGACCCGCGAACCGACACCGTCTACGTGGCCAGCAACCCCGGCATCGCCAGCGGATCGGTGTCGGTGATCAACGGGCGCACGAACAAGGTGACGGCCACGATCAAGGTTCCGGCCCTCCCCGGCGGGATCGCCGCCGACCCGCAGACCGGCAAGATCTACGTGTCCTCCGATGAGTCCAGCACGGTCTCGGTGATCAGCGAGAAGACCAGCACCGTGACCGGCTCGATCCGGGTCGGGCTGACCCCCGGCGGCGTCGCGGCCGACGCGCGGACCGACCGGGTCTACGTCACCAGCGAGCACGACAACACCGTGTCGGTGATCAGCGGCCAATCAGGCCAGGTCACGGCCACGGTGGCCGTGGGCCGCCTCCCGGAAGGGATCACGATCGATCCGGCGACCCACCACGTCTTCGTCACCAGCAGCTTCGTCGATAACAACGCGCCGAGCGTGGTGTCAGTGATCGACGAGCGCACCAACACCATCGACTTCACGATCACCGTCGGCGTCGAGCCCGAGGGCGTCACGGTAGATCCGCTGACCGATGCGGCCTACGTGGCCAATGCCCAGAGCGGCACGATCTCGGTCCTGACACCGTCCTGACGCCTGGCGGGGCCTCAGCGAGCCCCGATCTCGTCGTCCCCGTCCTGGGCGAGCCAGGCGGTGAGCATGATCCGGTCGATCGAGTCGGGACGGCCGAGCCGGTCCGTGGCCGAGGCGTAATCCCGCAGCTGATCACGGGTGAACCAGCGTGCCTCGATGATCTCGTTGCCGTCAACCGTCACGGACTCGTCCGCGGCCGTCGCGCGGAATCCGACCATGAGCCCGGCCGGGAAGGGCCATGGCTGCGAGCCGACGTAGCTGACGTCACGCAGCCGGACGCCGGCCTCCTCCAGGATTTCCCGGCGGACCGCGTCCTCCAGGGACTCCCCCATCTCCACGAAGCCGGCCAGCAGCGCGCAGGCGCGCAGATGACCGGCATGGCGGGACTGGGCGACGGACCCGCAGCGGCCGCAGAACCGCTGATGCCGGTTCCAGTACAGCAGGCCGCGAGCGTAAGCCAGGACGGCGGCCCGGACCGCCGGCAGGCCGGCGAACACCGTCCGGATGTCGGCGGCGGCGTCCGCTCCCACGCGCTCGAGCGCTTCGCCCGGCCCGAGGTCGGACAGATCGACGGCGAAGTACGGGGTCCCGTTGTCCAGTCCCAGCAGCACCAGCTGAGCCTGGCCGGCGTCGTCAATGGCGTCGGCCGGCAGCACGACAGGGCTGGGCGGATCCCCGGCGACCAGGCACTGGTCGCGCCACAGCGGCACCACCCGCGCCTTCGGGTCGGCGGCCAGCGCCGCGACCAGGCCAGGATCCTCCCGCCGCTCAGGCAGGCGATCGAGGCTGAGCCCGGCGTACGGTGCGGAGATCATGCCACCAAGGAGAACATGACGGCGACCCGGCCGCATCGGCTCTGCCCCGATGCGGCCGGGTCCGGCCGGCCTGCCTGGCTCAGTTTTGCCCGAGTCGACCGCGGCGCCGGTGCCGTCGATGATGTGCTCGATGGTTCCGGTGCCGCCCAGCGAGACGGTGACCATGTCGTGCCACTGGACTCCGGACGAGGTCGGCGAGGTGAGCGCGCTGGCGCTGACCTCACTCGGGTTCACGTCGAAGAAGCAGTAGACGCCCAGGCCGTAGGCCTCGAAGCTGGTCACGCTGCTGGCCACGGCGATGGAGGGATAGCCGTCGGAGGATCCGTCCATCCAGGCGGACTGGCTGGGCGGGTCGTAGGGCATCTCGCTCTGGTAGAAGTAGTCGGCGCCGCCGTTGCCGTTCCACTGGACCTGAACGGCCTGGTAGTGCTCGACCGCGAGTCCGTACATGGTGACGTCGGCGCCGTTGACGACCAGGCCGTTGGCGGCGGTGTTGGTCGTCCAGCCGACGGTGCCGCTGTTGCCGTGGTCGGCCCGCCACAGCCACAGGTCGTCGCCGACGACGTTGTTGCTGTTGACCTGCAGCGTCTGCGTGGCCTTGCCGACGGTGGCGCCGCCGATGCGGGCGAAGACATCGGACAGGACGGTCGGGTCCGAGGCGTGGCTGGCGCTGGCGCCGGGCGGGCCGATCTGGAC
>JBOHCO010000491.1:0-8082 GCA_050698895.1 Streptosporangiaceae bacterium | reverse complement strand
GCGCTGGGCCCGGCCCTGCCGCCGCCGCCCGCCGGCGCGGCCCGGCTGGCCTACACCACGGACCTGCGCGCGGTCCGGTCGTTCGTCGCCGTCCGGGCCGAGCAGGCCGGGCTGAGCGCGGACCGGACCGCGGACCTGGTCCTGGCCGTCGGCGAGGTGGCGGCCAACACCGTCCGGCACGCCAGCGCCCGCGGCACCCTGCTGGTCTGGCGGACCGGGACCGAGATCATCTGCCAGGTCAGCGACCAGGGCCAGATCCGCGACCCGCTGGTCGGCCGGCGCCGGCCGCCGGAGACCGGCGGCCTGGGCCTGTGGGTGGTACACCAGGTCTGCGACCTGGTTGAACTGCGAAGCGGGCCGGGCGGCACGATGGTCCGGATGCACATGCTGCTGGACGGCGGTCTGCTGGACGGCGGTCCGGCGATGGGAGGTCGGCCGTGACGATGGGTCCCGCCAGGCGGGGCGAGGCGGCCGCGCTGCGCTCGCGCGGCGCCGAGCTGCGGATGGCGGCGGCGCTGCCGTCCGCCGAGCTGCGGCCGATCCTGGACGCCGCGCTGGCCGAGGTCGACGCGGCTGCCGACGCGCTGACCGGGCGCTCGGACAAGGGGCCGTCCGGCGCCGTGCACGCCGAGCGGCGGCTGCTGCACGCGGTGTTCGGGCAGCTGCCGGTGCCGGTGTTCCTGCTCGGCCAGGACCGGACCATCCGGCGCACCAACACGGCCGCGGCCGAGCTGCTCGGCTCGGCGCCCGGCTACGCCACCGGCAAGCAGTTCGCGGCGCTGGTGGACGTGCCCGACCGGGCCCGGGTGCAGACCCAGATCGCCAATGCCCTGCGCACCGGCAAGCCGCGCCGGCTGCGCTGCCGCCTGCTCAGCGCGGACGGGCCGGTGGATGCCGGGCTGACCATGTGCGTGGCCGGGCTGCGCGGGGACGCCGACCAGCTGATCGTGGCGGTGACCGGTGGCGCAGCTGTTGCCGGCCAGAAAGCGGCTGAGGGCACGGCGGCCGCCCGCCGGGCGGATGACGCCGACATGGACCTGGTCCGGCAGCTCACCCGGCGGCTGGATCTCGCGGCGGGCATCTCGCGGCTGCTGCTCGAGGACATCACGGTCAGCGAGTCCGCGATGGTGCAGCGGTGCGCCCGGACGCTGTCCGCCGAGCTGGGCGGCTGGGTCATCGTGGACATCGAGCGGCGGGGGCGGCTGCGGCGCCAGTTCGTGACCGGTCCTGACGACCCCAAGTCCGAGGACCTGGCCCGGATGGTGGCCGCCACGGAGCCGCAGCCGGGGTCGGCGCCGTGGATCGTGCACGGGTCGGCCAGCTCGCAGCTGCTCACCCACGCCGAGGACACCGACGCGCTGGGGCCGGGGCCAGACGGGATGCCGCTGGTCCTGCTGCTGCAGGCGACCTCGGTGCTGAGCGTGCCGCTGGCCGACGGGGAGCGCAGCTACGGCGCGCTGACCCTGGTCCGGCAGGCCAGCCACGGGCACTTCGGGCTGTCCGAGGTGGCGGTGACCGAGTCGATCGGCGAGCAGCTGGGGCTGGCCATCCGGGCCGGCCGGACGTTCCGGCGGCACAGCGCGGTGGCCGAGGCACTCCAGGCCAGCCTGCTGCCCCGGGAGCTGCCGCCGGTGCCGGGGGTGGAGATCGCGGCCGCGCACATCGGCGCGGAGGGCCCCGATGTCGGCGGTGACTTCTACGATGTCTACGCCACGCCCGAGGGCTACGGGCTGATGATCGGCGACGTGTGCGGGACGGCCCGCGACACCGGCGCGGTGACCTCGGTCGCCCGGCAGGCGATCCGGGTCCTCGGCCGGGGCGAGGCGGATCCGGCGCGGGTCCTGCGGGCGGCCAACGACGTGCTGGTGGGGGAGAACCTGGCCGGGCAGTTCGTGACCGCGCACGCCAGCCGGCTGCGCTGGGGCCAGGACCGGCTGAACGTGGCGCTGGGCAGCGCCGGCCAGCCCGCGCCCGCGCTGATCACCGAGGACGGGCAGGTGCGCCAGCTGCGCGGCGGCGGCCAGCCGCTCGGCATCTTCCCGGACGCCGAGCCGTCCGCGCAGGACCTGGAGCTGGCGCCGGGCGACGTGCTGTTCTTCTATACCGACGGGGTGGCCGACGCCCGGCACGCCGATCACGGTTATTTCGGGGACCTGCTCACCGATGAACTGGCCGCGCTGGCCGGGAAGTCAGCGGCCGAGATAGTGGCCGGAATGCGCCGCCGGGTGCTGGAGTTCTGCGGCGGCGAGATCCGGGACGACATGACCATGCTGGCGCTGCGGGTCGCGGAGCCGCCAGAGAGCTGACCAGCATTAAGCGCTGCCGCCATGTCGCTCATTCCGTACAATGACGGGCAGCATGCACCCCCATGCGTCACTCGCCGCGCGCCAGCGCCGGGGCCGGTGACCAGGACCGATCCGATGCGAGGACGTGTGAGCCGGATGCGCCCCAGCGGTAGCTCCGCCAATTTGTTCGGTCAGAAAATGTCACTGACAGTTCGCCGGTCAGTCACGGTCTTGCGGCCCTTCCGGGAATGCGGATCGCGCACGGTGTGAGCGTGCGAATAGCGTATGTAACAGAGTCCTTCCCTCCGGACGTCAACGGCGTCGCGCACACGGCCATGCGCGTCGCGGAGCACCTGGTCAGCCGGGGTCACGAACCGCTGATCATCGCCCCCGAGCCGGCCAGCGGAGTGCGCTGCCCGGACCGCTCGCTCGGCTTCCCGGTGGTGCGGGTCAAGTCGATGGCGATCCCCTGTTACCAGGAACTGCGGGTCGGCCTGCCCGGACCGCGGATCCGCCAGGCCATGGCCGAGCACGGGACCGAGCTGGTCCACCTGGCCGGGCCGTTCGTGCTGGGCGCCTTCGCGGCGACGGCCGCGAAGAAGATGAGCCTGCCGATGGTCGCGGTGTACGCGACCGACATGCCGGCCTACGCCCGGCTGTACCACGCCGGCCGGCTGGGCCAGGCGTTTGCCTGGGGGCGGCTGCGCAAGATCCACAACGCGGTGGACCGGACGCTCGCCCCGTCCTCCGCCACCGCGTCCGAGCTGCACGCGCACGGCGTGGAGCGGGTCTGGCTGTGGGCCAGGGGCGTGGACAGCGCCCGGTTCGACCCGGCCCGGCGCAGCACCCAGCTGCGCGCCGAGCTGGCCCCGGACGGCGAGCTGCTGGTCGGCTACGTCGGCCGGCTGGCCGCCGAGAAGCGGGTCGAGCTGCTGGCCGACGTGGCCCGGCGGCCCGGCGTGCGCCTGGTCATCGTCGGCAGCGGCCCGGCCGAGGCCGTGGCCCGCCGGGCCCTGCCCACGGCCCGCTTCCTCGGCCAGCGCGGCGGCGACGACCTGGCCGCGATCTATGCCAGCCTGGACGTGTTCGTGCACAGCGGGCCGCACGACACGTTCGGGAACACGCTGCAGGAGGCCGCGGCCAGCGGCCTGCCCGTGGTCGCGCCCGCCGCCGGCGGCCCGATCGACCTGGTCCGGGACGGCCAGACCGGGTTCCTGGTCGAGCCGGGGAGCGCGACGGCGATCACCAGCGCGGTGGCGAAGCTGGCCGACGACCCCGCGCTGCGCGCCGCCCAGGGCCGGGCGGGCCGGCAGTGGATGCTCGGCCGTACCTGGCCGGCGATGTGTGACGAGCTGATCGGTCATTACGAGGCGGTCCTGGCGGCCGCCGGAACGCTCCGCGCGGAGGCGTCAGCATGACACGGTTCGTAGCCCTTGGCGATTCGATCACCCTCGGCGTCGGCGATCCTGTCCGGGTGCCCGCCGAGTCCGGCCAGCGTCAGCGCCGCGGCTGGCGCGGCTGGGCCGCGCTGCTGGCCGACGGCCTGCCCGAGCCGGCCTTCTACAACCTGGCCGGCAACGGCGCCTGCATCGCCGACGTGGAGCTGCACCAGCTCCCGCAGGCCCTGCCCCTGCAGCCCGACGTGGCCAGCGTGGTCGTCGGCGTGAACGACACGCTGCGGCCGAACTTCGACGTGGCCCGCATCGAGTCCGCCGCATCGCACACCATCGGCGCGCTGCGGGCGGCCGGCGCCGAGGTGCTGACCATGCGGCTGCCCGACCCCGGCCAGATGCTGGGCGTGCCCGGCGTGCTGGCCCGGCCGCTGGCCCGCCGGGCCCGCGAGATCAACCACGTCATGGACCAGCTCGCCGGGCGGTTCGGCACCGTGCACTTCGACGCCGCCGACGACCCCGAGGCGTACGACCCGCGGATGTGGGCCGTGGACCGGCTGCACCCCAGCGAGCGCGGCCACCGCCTGATCGCCCGCCGGTTCCACGCCATGCTGGCCGCGGCGGGCCACGAGGTCGGGCCCGAGCCCGGCGCGGAGCCGGTCAACCCGCCGCCGAGCAAGGCGGCCGAGCTGACCTGGATGGCCACCAAGGGCACGGCGTGGGTGGTCAGGCGGTCCACCGACCTGGTCCCGAGCCTGCTGGCCATGGCGGTGGCCGAGTGGCGGATGGGCCCGGAGCTGGACCCGGCGATGAGCCCGGACGACCGTGAGGTCGCCGACCTGCGGTAGCGGGGCGCGGTCAGAAAAGGCGGAAGTCGGGGTGGCTGTCGTGCCACACGAGCATGACGACCCGGCCGATGATGCTGGAGCCCCTGACCGGGCCCCAGTAGCGGCTGTCGCAGGAGATCGCCCGGTTGTCGCCCATCACGTAGAACTCCCCGGGCGGGACCCGGAACGGGTCGTGCCTGGTGGCACCGGGTATCGGCGGCCCGAGCGGGTCATCTGAGGGCAGGTACGGCTCGCGGAGCCGCCGGCCGTCGACGTAGAGGATGCCGTCCGCCGAGTAGACCGTCTGGCCCGGCAGCGCGATGACCCGCTTGACGAGGTCGGTCCGGGGCGGCCCCGGACAGTGGTCGCGCGGCGGATGAGTGAAGACGACGATGTCGCCCTCGCGCAGCTGGTGCCAGCTGAAGAACGCTTTCCAGACCAGGATGCGGTCGTAGACGTTGAGCGTCGGCACCATCGAGCTGCTCGGGATCGAGAAGGCCTGGAACACGAACGTCCGGATGCCGACCGCCAGCAGCACCGCCACCGCGAGGGTGATGGCCCATCCGGCCAGGGCGCGGCGCCGCGACGGCGGGACTTTGCTTCGCTGGCGAGCGGCCATCGCGCCTCCTAGTACGCTGACTAATATATCAGCCAACGTAATAGCGGGATGCGCTAGCCTGCGCTGGTGCCGGGCTGGCCGCGCCCGACGCGGAAGGGATGACGCCGTGCCTGATGTGCTGTCCGAGCTGGGACGGCTCCGGCTCGTCCCCGTCATCACCCTGGACGAGGCCCGGCACGCCCGCCCCCTGCTCGCGGCGCTGACCGCGGGCGGCCTGCCCTGCGCCGAGGTCACCTTCCGCACCCCGGCCGCCGCCGACGCGCTGCGCGCCATGACCGAGGCCGCCTCCGAGGCCGAGGCGGGCGGCCCGGCGCTGATCGGCGCCGGGTCGGTGCGGCGGCCCGAGCAGGTCGACCAGGCGCTCGAGGCCGGCGCGCGGTTCATCGTCACCCCCGGTCTCAGCCCGGCCGTGCTGCGGGCCTGCGCCGACCAGGCCGTCCCCGTGATCCCCGGCGTGGCCACCGCCACCGAGATCTGCACCGCGCTGGACGGCGGCCTCACCACCGTCAAGCTGTTCCCGGCCGAGCCGCTCGGCGGGGTGAAGCTGATCGGCGCCCTGCGCGGTCCGTTTCCCGAGGTCCGGTTCGTGCCCACCGGCGGCATCGGCGCCGAGCAGCTGCCCGCCTACCTGGCCTGCCCGGCCGTCGCCGCGGTCGGCGGGAGCTGGATGGCCTCCCGGAGCCTGATCCAGCAGGAGCGGTTCGACGAGATCGCCGCCCTGACCGCGGGCGCCGTGGAGCTGGCCGGCCGCTAGATCAGTCCGTCCAGATCAGTCCGTCCAGATCAGGCAGAACGGCTTGCCGGCCGGGTCGGCGTAGACGCGCCAGCTCGGGCCGTCGCCGTCCAGCCGGGTGGCCCCGATGTCGAGGACGGCCCGTTCCGCCGCCCCCACGTCGTCGACGGTCACGTCGAGGTGGATCTGCTGCGGGTCGGCCGGATCCGGCCAGCGCGGCGCGTTGTAGCGCTCCACCTGCTGGAACATCACCGGCTGCCCGCCGTCCTGGCCGATCATGGCGACTCCGTCCGCCTCGTACGTCACCGGCTTGCCGAGCAGCTCCGCGTAGAAGTGGCTCAGCGCCTTGGCGTCGGGGCAGTCGAGCATGACGCTCATCAGGGTGGTCCGCGGATCGTCCGGGTTGACGCACACGTCGAACGGGTGGCCGGCCGGGTCGGCCAGCGTGTGCCACCGCTCGTTGCGGCGCAGCAGGCGGGCGCCGAGCTGCTGGGCGCGCTCCGCCGCCGCATCGATGTCCGGTACCCGGAAGTCGAGATGGGCCTGCTGCGGATGTTCCTGGCCCGGCCAGTCCGGCGGCACGTAGTCGGCGGCCTGCTGCAGGCCGATCGGCCAGCCGTTATCGGAGTCCATCGTGATCCAGTCGTCCTCGACCTCGTCGTCGTCGAGGACGCGTCGCCAGCCGGCGAGCTGCTCGTAGAACGTGGCCAGGAGGTCGATGTCCGGGGCGTCCAGCGCCACGGCCCGCAGTGAGCCGATCGCCGGGGGGTGTGATTCGGAGGTCATGCCCCCGATCCTGCCGATCCCGGGGCCGTCCCGCCACCGGAAATCCGGCGCTGACGATCCGAGCTCATCAGCCGATCCAGACCGTCTTGATGTTGCAGAACTCGCGGATGCCCTGGCTGAACAGCTCCCGGCCGTGCCCCGAGGTCCGCACCCCGCCGAACGGCAGCTGCGGGTAGCTCGTCACGTTGCCGTTGATGAACACCATCCCGGCCACCAGGTCCCGGATCAGCCGGTCCCGCTCCGCCTCGTCCGTGGTCCAGGCGTTCGCGCCCAGCCCGAACTCCGTGCCGTTGGCGATCTCGATGGCCGCGTCCAGGTCCGCCACCCGGTACAGCGTCGCGACCGGCCCGAAGACCTCCTCCCGGTGCACCCGCATGTCCGGCGTGATCCCGGCCAGCACCGTCGGCGGGTAGTAGAAGCCCGGCCGGTCCGGCGCCGCCCCGCCGCACAGCACCCGCGCGCCCAGCGCCACCGCGTCCGCGACCAGCTTCTCGATGTCGTCGCGCTGCTGCTCCGAGGCCAGCGGCCCCACGTCGGTGTCCTTGTCCATCGGGTCGCCGACCGTCCGGGCCGCCATCTGCTCCGCGAACAGCCGCTCGAACTCGTCGTAGACCTCGTCGTGCACGATGAACCGCTTGGCCGCGATGCAGGACTGCCCGTTGTTCAGCAGCCGCGCGGTAGCCGCGACGCGGGCGGCCGCGTTCAGGTCGGCCGACGGCAGCACCACGAACGGGTCGCTGCCGCCCAGCTCCAGCACCACCTTCTTGATCTCGCTCCCGGCGATGGCCGCCACCGACTGCCCGGCCGGCCCCGACCCGGTCAGCGTCGCCGCCACCACCCGCTGATCGCGCAGGATCGCCTCCACCCGCGCCGACCCGACCAGCAGCGTCTGGAATGCGCCGGCCGGGAACCCGGCCCTGGCGAACAGGTCCTGCATGAACAAGGCCGTCTGCGGCACGTTCGAGGCGTGCTTGAGCAGGCCCACGTTGCCCGCCATCAGCGCCGGGGCCGCGAAGCGCATGGCCTGCCAGAGCGGGAAGTTCCACGGCATGATGGCCAGCACCGGCCCCAGCGGCTGGTAGCTCACGTAGGCCCGCCGGGCCCCCACCGCCTCCGCGTCACCCGGCTCGTCGGCCAGGAACCCCTCCGCGTGCTCCGCGTAGTACCGGCAGGCCAGCGCGCACTTGGCCACCTCCTGCCGGGCCGCGACCAGCGTCTTGCCCATCTCCGTGGTCATCATCGCCGCGGTCGGGTCGCGCTCGTCGTCGAGGATCTCCGCGGCCCGGCGCATCCACCCGGCCCGGTCCGCGAAGCTGGTCAGCCGGTAGCTCTCGAAGGCCGTCGCGGCGGCCGCCAGGCAGCGCTCGACATCCGCCTCGCTCATCTCGTCGAAGCTCTTTACGGTCTCCCCGGTGGCGGGGTTGACGGTCGCGATGGCCAC
>JBOHCO010000490.1:0-5159 GCA_050698895.1 Streptosporangiaceae bacterium | reverse complement strand
TTCTGGATCTGCGGGCTAGTCAGCGTTCAGCTAGTTTTCAGCTTGGACCGCTTGGATGGACCGGCGACCGAACCTGCGGCCGGGGCCTACCATGAGTCTGCGGCGGCATGGGGACGTTGCCCTGCTGCGGCCGCGACTGCACCGGCCGCGAGGGCGAACTAAGTCCGGCAGCGCCACGTTGTGCAGGTAGCAACTACGTGCAGGTAGCAACTACCCCATACGGCAAGGCAGGACGAGCATGGGCAAGACGGAGCGGCTCACCGCCGGGGTGGCCGCCCGCGGCACGGCAGCCGTCTGCCACGCTACTGGGGGCAAACCCGGACGTGTCGGCAGCACGGCCCGAGTGACGAAGGCGAGCGGAGCGATCTGATGGCCAGTCAGCGCCAGGCCAGGACCGGCGGAGCGGCCGCCGGCAGCATAAAGACGACCACCATCAAGACCGGCAGCCCGGCCGCCCGGACCAAGGGCGGCAAGGCGGCTGCGGCCAAGGCCCAGGCCAAGGCGGCACGAGACGCCAGGACCGCGGCCGAGGTGGCCGGCGGGGCGCCCGCCGCCGCGCGGGCCTCGGGCTGGCAGCGGATGCTCCAGCAGAAGGTCCCCGACGACCTGCCCGCGCCGTCGCGCTGGCTGCAGTGGACGACCTGGCTGCTGTCCGTGGCCGGCCTGGGCGTGTCCATATACCTGACGATCGTGGAGCTGGCGCCGGCCGCGCTGATCTGCGCCTCGACCGGCATCGTCAACTGCGCCAACGTGCTGCACAGCGCGGAGGGGCACATCGTCGGAATCCCGGTCGCCTACTTCGGCCTGGCCTTCTACGTCTACCTCGTTCTGCTGAACTCGCCCTGGGCGTGGCAGCGGAAGGAACTGTTCATCCAGCGGCTGCGGCTGGCGTCGATCATCGTCGGGATCTGTTTCGTCCTGTACCTGGTCTACGCCGAGCTCATCGAGATCGGCAACATCTGCATCTGGTGCACGAGCGTGCACGTCGTCACGTTCGCGCTGTTCGTGCTGATCGTCTTCGATTCCGCCTTCCGCCGTCCGCCGATCGGCGCGGCTACGCAGAGCCGCTAGTCAGCACTCACTGTCACTGATGGGATAATCCTTCGAATGGGCAAGGCAGAGCGGAACAGACAACAGAGCGCCAGGGAGCGGATCGCCGCGCAGCAGACGGCCGCCCGTAAGGCCGAGGCGCGCCGCCGGTTTGTGATCGCGGGCGGGGCGGCGGTGGCGGTCATCGCCGTGGTCGTGGCACTGGTCATCGTCAAGGTGGTCAATAACAACAGCAGCTCCAGCGGCGGCAGCAGCGCCTCGGGCGGGGTCACCGGGACGGTGCTCCCTGCGTCGGTGGCCAAGGACGTGACGTCGGTCCCGGCCAGCACGCTGGACACGGTGGGCACGGGCTCGGTGCTCTCCTTCAACCCCAAGCCGCTCACCGCGATCAGCGGCTCCACGCTGACCCAAGCCGGCAAACCGCAGATGCTCTACATCGGCGCGGAGTTCTGCCCTTACTGCGCGGCCATGCGCTGGTCGATGGCGGTGGCGCTGAGCAGGTTCGGCACACTCTCGCCACTGCACGGCATTCACTCGGCGCCAGCCCCGGAGACCGATCCCAATACCTCTACGCTGACGTTCTACAAGACCACCTACACAAGCAAATACCTGACCTTCACCCCGATCGAGAACGAGACCCGCACGCACGCGCCTCTGCAGAACCCCACGGCTCAGGAGACGGCGATCTGGAAGAAGAACGAGCCCGGCGGCCAGCTCGGCTACCCGTTCATCGACTTCGACAACAAGTACGTCATCACCGGGCCGCTGTTCGACCCAGCCGTGCTGGCCGGACTGTCCTGGCAGCAGGTCGCTGCGGACCTGCATACCCCCTCCAGCGCGGTAGCACAGAGTGCGCTCGGCGCCGCGAACTTCATCTCCGCCGCTATCTGCAAGATGACCGGCGGCCAGCCAGGCAGCGTCTGCACCGCTAAGGGCGTCACCGCGGCCGCGAGCCACCTGTGATGATTCTTGAGGAGCCGAAGTGCCGTTGATGAGCACCCACAGGCGAAGAGCCTGATCAAATCGGCGCCACGTGCAGTGGAGGTCCCCGGTGGTGGCCAGTTAGAAGTCCCCATCCCTTGCTCGTCGTGTCGAACCGGAGCGTGTGGCCCCGGGCGGTGACGGTGGCTGGTGTCGAGTCAGGCACCGCACCGCCCGGGGGCGCTGCCACTGAAGTCTGCGAGGGAACGGACCGAGATCATCTCGGCCCGCCGAGAGGCAGGCACCTACCGCGGCGCGGCCGCGATCAGCGGCACCACGCACAAGGCCGAGCGGCGGGTCATCGCCCGGCACGAGGCCGGCGGCGGGCCCCCGGCCCGGTTACCGCGGGCCCGTAACTACGACGCGGTGGCCTGACGCCGCGTGAGGCATCGGTCCGAGAGGAACCCTGATGATCCGCCACGCGCGAAAAACCAGCCACCTGGCCCAACTCCGGTGGCGCAGGGCGCGCTGGGCGCGGCCAACTTCATCACCGCGGCCATCTGCAAGATGACCAGCGGCCAGCCGGGCAGCGTCTGCACCGCGAAGGGTGTCACGGCGGCCGCCGCCCACCTGGGCTGACCCCGACGGACAGCGAGACAGCAGCGCCCGGCTGTGAACCGCCGGGCGCTGTTTTTCGTGCTGGTCCCTGACCATGCCGGAACGGCCGAAACGGATGTCACCCCGCTCATGCCGACGCTCCCCCGCCCGCGCCCGGGCGTGATCGCCAGCCGCGGGCTCGCCCTGCTCGCCGCCGTGGGCATGGGGATGGCGGGCTGCGGCACGGGCCCGGCCGCGCACCGTTATCGGGCCGGAAACACGGCTCGCGCGACGGCTACGCGGCCGCCGACGGCCAGCCTGGGATCGCTGGCCGCCCGCTACCTGCTGATCGCCCGGCCCGCCAACCACCGCCTGGACGTGGAGGTGGACGGCTACGGCGACGCCGAGCGAGACGACCTGGCGCGGGCCCGGGCCGACCTGCTGGCGCAGGTGGCGACCGAGCGGCGGTTCGACGCGGGGCTGCTGCGCATCCCGTTCCCGGCCCGGATCGAGCGGACGGCGCGGGCCATGGTCCGGGCCAATCAGGCCCGGATCGCGCTCACCGAGCAGCAGGCCCGCGCGGGCACGCTGGACGGCATGCGCGGGCTGGACGGCCGGCACCGGGCGGCCGACGCGGCCCTGGAGGCGCAGGTGCGGCTGATCCGGATGTTCCTCGGCCTGCCCCCGCCGTCGACCGGCTAGGGCTAGACGTGCCCCCAGTGCCCGGTCAGGAAGCGCAGGACGGCGTGGGTCAAAGCGAGCGCCAGCCGCTTCTGGAACCAGGTGGTGACCAGCAGCCGGGCGTCGGTCGCGTTGCGCATGTTGCCGGTCTCGATGAGGATCTTGGGCTGGGTGGCCAGGTTGAGGCCGGCCAGGTCATTGCGGAGGATCACGCCGTCGTGCCCGTAGTAGTCGCTCTCGGGCATCCGGGTGTACTTCAGCAGCGCCGACCGCACGTCGCCGCCGAACCGGATCGAGGACTTGATCACGTGGTTGTTGGGGCCGTCGGCCACGGGCTCCAGGACGGTGAAGCCCCGGCCGCTGGCCGGCCCGCCGTCGGCGTGAATGTCGATGGCCACGCTGGAGCGGGCCCGGTTGAGTATCCGGGCCCGGCGGTTCACGCACGGCCCGACGCCGTTGTTGTTCTTGCGCGTGAACACCACCCGGGCGCCGAGCTTGCGCAGGTCAGCCCGCAGGTAGGTGGCGACGTTGAAGTTGAACCTGGCCTCGGTGTACCCGCCGTCGGTCTCGGTGCCCGTGGTGTCGCAGGCCTCCCACTCGCGGCCGTTCCAGATCTGGTGGTTGATGTAACCGGGGTCGTCCTTGTTGCGGCCGTTGTGCCCGGGGTCGATGCCGATCGTCTTGCCCGCCAGCGGCCTGCTCGCCGAGCTGCCCTGGGCTCCGGCCGGGGCGCTGGTCGCCGACCCGGCGGACGCCCGGTGGCGGACGGTATGCCCGGCCGGGTGGCTCGCCGCGGGCGAGGACCGGGTGGTGGCGGCAGCGGCGGTGGCGGTGGCGCTGCCGTTCGGGTGGGCCTGCGCGGTTGCGGTACCGGTCCCGCACGCGGCCGCGAACATGACCACTGCCAGCGGCGCGCCCAGGCGCCAGTTAACTCGCACGGTTATTCACCGTAGCCGCTTGGCTCGCCGGACAGATCGGTGATCAGGCAATCCGTACTCGGATAGCCCCGAAATCCGGCCGTGATCAGGCCTGAGGCAATTCGGTGCGGCCGGAAAGCGCAATCCGGCCGGCCGCGCGGTCAGGCGCCGGTCCAGGCCTCGCTGCGCTCCCAGAGGATCTTGCCGAGCTGCTCGGTGGCCACCGGGCTGGGCTCGCGCTCCCGGCAGTTGTCGTAGAAGCGGCCGCTTTCCTTGGCTATCTCGGGCGAGGTCGCGCAGTACAGGCTGGGCGCGGCGCCCTGCTCGGTGGTCAGCATCCGGGCGGTCATCACCGGGCGGACCGGCCAGGGCACCCGGCGCCAGATGTCCGAGGCCACCACGCCGGGGTGCAGCGCGTAGGTGGTGACCCCGCGGTCGGCGGTGCGGCGGGCCAGTTCCTGGGCGAACAGCACGTTGCACAGCTTGGACACCGCATAGGCCGACAGGCCGGTGAGGCCCCTGGTGCGCCGGCGCAGCGCGGTGAAGTCGATGCCCTTGGCCTGGTAGTGCGAGTCGCTGGACACGCAGACCACCCGGGCGGGCGCGCTGTCCGCCAGGCGGTCAAGCAGGGCCATGGTCAGCGCGAAGTGGCCGAGGTGGTTGACGCCGAAGGTGAGCTCGAAGCCATCGCCGGTCAGGCCGCGGTGCCCGGCCACGCCGGCGTTGTTGATCAGCACGTGCAGGGGTTCCCCGGTGGCCAGCAACGCGTCCGCGCAGGCCCGCACCGAGCCGAGGTCGGCCAGGTCAAGCGGCAGGTAGACCACGTCCGGGTTGCGGGTCTCGGCGACGATGCCGGCTACCGCGTCCGACCCCTTGCTCTCCGAGCGGCAGGCCACGTAGACCCGGCCGCCGCGCCGGGCCAGCTCGGTCGCGGTGGCCAGGCCAATGCCGGTATTACCCCCGGTGACCAGGAACGTCCGCCCGGACTCCGCA
>JBOHCO010000489.1:0-6432 GCA_050698895.1 Streptosporangiaceae bacterium | reverse complement strand
GTCCCAGGCCCCGCCGCACCAGGCCCCGCCGTGCCCGGCTCGGCCACCTCCCGCCCAGCCGCCGCTGGCCTGGTCGCCTTGGGCCCAGTCGCCTTGGGCTCAGTCGCCCTGGGCTCAGTCGCCTTCGGCCCAGCTGCACCGTGGCTAGTCGCTGCTCGCCCAGTCGCCGGTGGCCTGGCCGCCTTCGGCTGAGCCGCCTCCCGCCCGGCTGCGCCCGACTCGGGCGTCGCTGGCCTGGGGGTCTCTGACGAGGCCGGACTGGGACGGGAGGGTACGGGAGCGCCCTGGTCCGCCTGGTGCTCGCTGCGCGGGCCGGGGATGACCGGGCCGGGACCGGGCTGGTCCAGGGTGGCTTGGGCCGGGGCCGCCGGGGTGTCGAACGGTGGGGCCCAGGCGGGCACCGGACTACGGCGCACGGCCACGGCGTCCGGCAGCGGACGGCGCCGCCAGTCCCACTCCCACGGCAATCGGGGTGGCGGCGGGTGCCCAGCCGGGGGCAACCATTGTTGCGGATCCTGGGCCGGTAAGTCCGAGTGAGGGGTTCGCATGTCTGCGGTTCTACCGCCAGCCACCGACATTTCCGGCCCGTCCGGAGGCTGCGCGCGGGCCGCGGCCAGGCTGGAATGCAACCGCCGCCGGGCTGGTTCTCCTCTACTGACGAATCGTCGAGCGTTGGAGATTGCAGTGTCACTGCCACCACTGGTCGAGCCGGCTGCCGAGCTGAGTGTCGACGAGGTTAAGCGTTACTCGCGGCACCTGATCATCCCGGAGATCGGCATGGCCGGGCAGAAGCGCCTGAAGAACGCCAAGGTGCTCTGCGTCGGCGCCGGCGGGCTGGGCTCGCCCGCGCTGCTCTACCTGGCCGCGGCGGGGGTGGGCACGCTGGGCATCGTGGAGTTCGATGTCGTGGACGAGTCGAACTTGCAGCGCCAGATCATCCACGGGCAGTCCGATATCGGCCGCTCCAAGGCGCAGTCGGCCAAGGACAGCATCGTCGAGGTCAACCCGTACGTGAACGTGATCCTGCACGAGGAGCCGCTGGACAACGACAACGCGCTCCAGATCTTCGGGCAGTACGACCTGATCGTGGACGGCACGGACAATTTCGCCACCCGTTACCTGGTCAACGACGCCTGCGTGCTGCTGGGCAAGCCCTACGTCTGGGGCTCGATCTACCGCTTCGACGGCCAGGCCTGCGTGTTCTGGGCCGAGTACGGCCCCTGCTACCGGTGCCTGTACCCGGAGCCCCCGCCGCCGGGCATGGTGCCCTCCTGCGCCGAGGGCGGCGTGCTGGGCGTGCTCTGCGCGTCCATCGGGTCGATCCAGGTCAACGAGGCCATCAAGCTCATCACGGGCGTGGGCGAGACCCTGACCGGGCGGCTGATGATCTACGAGGCCCTGGAGATGAGCTACCGCACGGTGCGGGTCAGGAAGGACCCGGAGTGCGCGATCTGCGGCAAGAACCCGACGATCACCGGGCTCATCGACTACGACGCGTTCTGCGGCACGCTGTCGGCCGACGCGCAGGAGGCGGCGTCCGGCTCGACGATCACCGCGACCGAGCTGAAGGAGATGCTCGACCGGGACGACAACATCTTCCTGGTCGACGTCCGCGAGCCGAACGAGTACGAGATCGTCTCGATCCCCGGCGCGACGCTGATCCCGAAGGACCGCATCCTGCAGGGGACCGCGCTGGAGGAACTGCCGCAGGACAAGAAGATCGTGCTGCACTGCAAGAGCGGCGCGCGCAGCGCCGAGTGCCTGGCGGCGCTGCACAACGCGGGATTCTCCGACGCGGTGCACGTCGGCGGGGGTGTGCTGGCCTGGGTGAACCAGATCGACCCGTCGCTGCCGACCTACTAATTGGCGGCAGTCGTTATCACGCGGTAATGGGGTTAGCAGGCGCGGGACCGATCCGGCTGGCCGGCCTAGGCCGTACCATTCCGGTGTGGTAATGCAGCCGGGATCCGAGGACGATGACGGGTCCCGCGCTGCGCCGGAGGCGTCGCGGCGCACCTGGCGCTGGCGGCGGGCCGGGCTGGTCGGCCTGGTCGCGGTGGGGCTGTGCGGGCTCGCGGTGTCGGCGGCCGGGGTGGCCTCGCAGGTCCTGCCCCGGCGGTTCTCGGTCGCCCAGCAGCACAAGATCGAGGCCTGGGAGGTCGCGCGTCGCTGGCGGGCGCTGCCGGAATCGTCCATCTTCCCGGCCACGGTCGCCTACCGGCTTTCCGGCAACGACCTGTACAGCAACCAGAGCCTGCCGCTGACCGCGCGCCGTCTCGCCGTCAGCACGCCGGCCACCTGCCAGAACGGGGCCAGCCCGACGGCGGCCCGGGTGCTGGGCCGGTACCGCTGCGCGGCGCTGCTGCGGGCCACCTACACCGACGCCACGGGGAGCATGGTCGCCACCGTCGGCGTGGCCGTGCTGTCCGGCAGCACGGCGGCCAGCACGGCGGAGGGCGAGCTGGGCCGGCCGGCCAAGGGCGCGCCGGACAGCGTCCGGCCGGCCGCGGTGCCGGGCACCCTGGCGTCTCGCTTTGACGACCGCCAGCGGCAGGTCAACGTGAACTCGCGGTCGGGGCCGTACCTGATCCTGGCCACGGTCGGCTACGCCAATGCCCGGCCGCGGGCGGACATGACGGACGACCCGTACCTCAAGGTCGAGATGACGAGCCTGGCCCAGGGCCTGGAAAGCGCCGTCACCAGCGTCCTCGGGCCGCCGCCGACCGTGCCGACCTGCCCCGGGGCACCGGGATGCTGAGCGGCTTCAGGCTGGGCGGCTTCAGGCTGAGGGGTTTCAGGCTGGGCGGTTTCAGGCTGGGCAGGCGCGGGGTCCGGAGCCGGGTGATCGGCGCGGGCGCCGCCGCCCTGGTCACCGCCTCGACCCTGACCGTGCTCGGCGGCGCCCCGGTGGCCCGGGCCGACAGCGTCCGCAGCGCCGAGATGTGGGTGCTGAACGACCTCAACGTCCGGCCCGCCTGGCGCGTGACCGAGGGCCACGGCGTCGTGGTCGCGGTGATCGACAGCGGCGTGGACGGCGGGGTCTCTGACCTGAGCGGCTCGGTGCTCTCCGGTCCCGACTACACCGGCGTGCACACCTCGCCCGGCAACCCCAACTGGGGCGTGCACGGCACCTGGATGGCCTCGCTCATCGCGGGTCACGGCCACGGCCCCGGCGGGGCCAGCGGCATCATCGGCGTGGCCCCGCAGTCCCGCGTGCTGTCGGTCCGGGTCATCACCGACAAGCACGACCCCGGCTACGCGGCCTACGAGCGGCAGTCGTCGCACCGCGGCCAGCTGGAGCTGGCCGCGGCCATCCGGTACGCGGTCGGCCGCGGCGCCGAGGTGATCAGCATGTCGCTGGGCTACGGCGCGCAAAGCTTCCCGGTCCGCGCCGCGCTCCAGGACGCCTACAAGCACCGGGTGGTCGTCGTGGCCTCGTCCGGCAACTCGGGCACCGAGGCCGAGGCCAAAGGGAAGGGCACTGCGCCGTACTCGTTCCCGGCCAGCTACCCCGGCGTGCTCGGCGTTGCCGCGGTGGGCCGTAACGGCCAGCCCGCGTCGTTCTCCAGCGACAACGTCTCGGTCCAGGTCGCCGCGCCCGGAGTCGACGTCCCCGCCCAGGGCCGGGACGACGGTTACTGGCTGGTCAGCGGGACCAGCCCGGCCTGCGCGCTCACCGCGGGCGTGGCCGCGCTGATCAAGTCGCGCTACCCCCGGCTGACCGACGCCCAGGTCGGCGACGCCATCACCACGTCGACCTGGCACCGGCCCAGGGGCGGGCCCGACGAGCAGGTCGGGTTCGGCACCGTGAACGCCGCCGCCGCGCTCCGGGCGGCCCGCCGGATCAACCGCCAGGGCCGGGCCGCGCGCACGGTGGCCGCCTCCAGCCACTTCGGCGGTGGTCCCGCCGCCATCCCCGGCCCGCCGGTGGCGCCGCGCGGGCGGGCCGGACTGCTGTTGTTCTGCCTGCTCGGGTTGGCTTGCCTGGTTATGATCGGGTTCGCGGCGCTGCGGCTGGTCGCGGCCAGGCCGCTGGCCGCCCACGCCGAGCCGCGGGGGCCGCTGCCGCCCACGCCCGGCTGGGGACTGCTCCCGGCGGCGGGGGATGAGGAAGACGATCGGCCGGATGTCGGCGGGCCGGATGTCGGCGGGCCGGGTGGTCCCGGTGCGGGCGGTCCTGATGGGGCCGGTCCCGATGCGGACGGTGCCGATGCGGGCGGCTCGGGCGGCTCGGGCGGCCCGGACGGTGACCGGGGGCTGAACGGGACGTCCGGCTTCGTGCGCTTCCCGTGGCAGGCGTCGTCGGGCGGGCGGCATGCCGCGCCATCGGACCGGAGCTCCGGCCCGAGCTCGGGCCCCTGGCCTGGCGGCCGCGAGTGAGCCCGGATCCCGCAGTCAGTGATTTCGCCGCGCGCGTGCTGGACGTGGTGGAGACCATTCCCGCCGGCCAGGTGATGTCCTACGGCGACATCGCCGAGTACCTGGACGAGGGCGGTCCCCGGCAGGTCGGCCGGGTGCTGACGCTGTGGGGCGGCGGGGTCGCCTGGTGGCGGGTGGTGCACGCCAACGGCTCGCTGCTGGCCGGGCACGAGCGCGCCGCGCTCACCCAGTACCGCGAGGAGCGCACGCCGCTGCGCCACGCCGCCGACGGCCGCCCGTCCGGCGTCGACATGCGCCGCGCTCGCTGGACCGGCTGACGGCCGCTTTCGGCCTCGCTTCACCCGGATCCGGCGCGCCGAAAAATGGCTAACTGCCAAACCGGGCCCAGAGTGTCGGCATCCTCTGCTGGAATGCCATCCGAGATGGAACGTGCCGCGCCCACCCATACGCCGTACCGCTTGGTCCGCACGCCGATCCCGGCGTCCCGCCCGCCGGTGCTCGACCCCGCCCAGCATCAGGTCGTCGAGCACCAGGGCGGCCCGCTGCTCGTGCTGGCCGGGCCCGGCACCGGCAAGACCACCACCCTGGTCGAGGCCGTGGCCCAGCGGATCTGCGACCGCGGCATCGACCCCGGCCGGCTGCTCGTGCTCACCTTCAGCCGCAAGGCCGCCCAGGAACTGCGGGAGCGGATCGCGCTGCGGCTCGGCGCGACGACCAGGCGCCCGCTCGCACTGACCTTCCACAGCTACGCCTACGCCCTGGTCCGCCGGGAGTTCGTGCTGGCCGGGGACGAGCCGCCCGCGCTGCTGTCCGGCCCCGAGCAGCTGCTCGAGGTGCGCCGGCTGCTGCGCGGCGAGGCGCAGGACGGCGGCCAGAGCTGGCCCGAGCGGCTGCGACCGGCGCTGAACACCAGGGGCTTCGCGGCCGAGCTGCGGGACTTCCTGCTGCGGGCCGCCGAGCGCGGGCTGGACGGCCGCGGGCTGGCCGAGCTGGGGCGCCGGCGCGGCCGCGACGACTGGATCTCGGCCGGCCGGTTCCTGGACGACTACGCCGCCCGCTTCGACCTCGCGCCCGTGCCCGCCTACGACTACTCCGAGATCATCCGCATTGCGGGCGGCCTGCTGCGCCGCAAGGCCGTGCTGGCCAGGGAGCGCGACGCCTACGACGCGATCTGCGTGGACGAGTACCAGGACGTCGACCCGGCGCAGGAGGAGTTGCTGCGCCAGCTCGCCTCCGGCGGCCGCGAGCTCATCGCCGTCGGCGACCCGGACCAGTCCATCTACGCCTTCCGCGGCGCGGACGTGGATGCCATCCGGCGCTTCCCCGACCGGTTCCGGACGCCCGACGGCAAGCCCGCCCAGGTCGTCGCCCTGCGCACCTGCCGTCGCAGCGGGCCGGTGCTGCTGGCCGCGTCGCGGCGGGTCACGGCGCGCATGCCAGGCGCCCTGGCCCGTCGGTCTCAAGATCATCCGCAACACACTCACCGCGACCTGATTCCCGTCCCGACGGCCACCGCGGGCGAGGTGCGGATCATGACCGCCGCCAGTGCCAGCCAGGAAGCCGCGCTGATCGCCGACACGCTGCGCCGGGCGCACCTGATCGACCGCCTGCCCTGGTCGTCCATGGCCGTGCTGGTCCGGTCGGCCGCCCGCCAGGTCCCGGTCCTCCAGCGGGCCCTGGCCTCGGCCGGGGTGCCGGTGGCCGTGGCCGGTGACGAGCTGCCGCTGACTGACGAGCCCGGCACCCGCCCGCTGCTGGCCCTGCTGGCCTGCGCGCTGCGGCCGGGAGCGCTGACCGAGGAGGCCGCGGCCGAGCTGCTGACCGGGCCGCTGGGCGGCACCGACGCCCTCGGCCTGCGGCGGCTGCGGCGGGTGCTGCGCGCCGCCGCCCAGACCGTCGGGCAGCCGGCGCCCGAGGAGCCGCTGGCCGCCGCGCTGGCCGACCCCCGTGAGCTGATCCCGGCGGGCTGGTCGCCGGGCGCCCGCTCGCGGCCCGGGTCCGCCGGCGGGCCTGATCTGGTCGGCCGCGACGGCGGGCTGGTCGGCCCGGCGC
>JBOHCO010000488.1:0-2838 GCA_050698895.1 Streptosporangiaceae bacterium | reverse complement strand
GCCCGGGGCCGCCCGCCGGCGCCGGACGCCGTTCACGGCAGCACCGTCGCCGACGGCTGCGGCGCGCCCGCGGGCAGCACACGCAGGCAGGCGCGGGCCTTGGCCAGGATCTGCGGTGAGTTCGGGTTAAAGCCGTCGCTGCTGACGTGGATAACGAAACGGGGCCCGTCGGGACCGTTGGTGGGGTCGGGGAACTTCGGCAGCCCGCGGGAGCGCATGCACGCGGCGAACTTCAGGTCGTCGGCCAGTATCTGCCGCTGCTGAGCCTGGGTCGGCGCCTGGTACGGCCACAGGTGCTGGCAGGCGGCCTGGGCCGCGGTGAACCGGGACTCGCTGACCCCGAGTTGCGCCTCGTTGCCCGGAGTTATCTTCGGCAGCTGTCCGCTGCTGTTCGGGTCGGGGTACTCGGGCACCCCGTGGGAGCGCACGCAGCGGGAGTAGGCGACCGCTGACGGCGAGTTCGACCCGCCCGCATTCGGCGAGCCGCCCGGCCCGGCGGATGGCGGGCTGGCGCTGCAGGCCGCCGCCAGCAGGGCGGCGGCGGACATGACGGTGATGCCGGCGGCGGCTCGCGTCCGCGCCGGACCGGGTGATTGTGGGTTCATGGCCGCCCAGCCTCCCGGCCCGCTGCGGCGGCCGCATCACGCGCCGGTGGGAGGGCGGGTCCCTCGCCGGAGGGATACGCGGCGTGGTCGCGCGGCGGTAGCGTGCAGGCGTGCTGGACCGTATGCGACGCCGGGCGTGGGGGCTGTCGGGCAGGCTGATCGCCTCCTACATCCTCGTCACGCTCGCCGTCGTGGTGCTGGTCGAGGCGCTGGTGCTCGGCTTCCAGGTGCCCGCGCTGGTGAACGGCGCCCGGCTGCAGAACCAGGTGGACGCCGCCGCGAGGAGCTACGGCCGGCAGCTCGCCCGGCGCTATCCCGGCGGCGTGCCGGCCGGGACCGTGCTCGGCGTCCCCGGCCAGGCGGCGCAGCCGGGCCTGGCCCAGACAGCCGCGGACGGCACGCTGGTCGTTCCGGAGATCACCGGCCCGCTCCCCGGCGACCAGGCGGTCACGGCGGTCGTGGCGATCACCGCCGACGGCACGGTCATCGCCTCCTCCGCGCCATCCCGGTACCCGTCCGGGCGAGCGGCGGCCACCGAGCTCCCGGCCCAGGCGATCGGGGCCATCCCCCCGAGCCCGCAGGACCTCAAGGGCGGCAGCGTGTCCACGCCGTACGGCAGCGTGGTGTTCTGGCTGGTCGGGCTGGATGGCCGCGCGAGCGGCAGCAAGCCGCGGGCCAGCGCACCGGGGCAGGTCGCCTACGTCTATGTCCAGGCTCCCTGGTCGCCCCGGTTCATCAGCCCCGTCCGCGCCTGGACCGAGCTGCGCCAGGTCGGCGAGGACGGACCGCTGCTGTCGGGGCCCTCCGCCCTGCTCATCGTCATCGTGCCGGTCGGCGTGCTGTTCGGCCTGCTGGCCTCACGCCGCCTCGTCCGCCGGGTACGCCGCCTGGAACAAGCCACCCTCGCGGTCGCCGACGGCGACTACACCGTCACCCTGCCCGCCTCCGGCCGGGACGAGGTCGGACGGCTGGAGGCCAACTTCACCGTCATGACCCGCCAGCTCGGGTCCGCGCTGGCCGCCGAGCGACAGCGCGCCACCGGCGACGCGCGCGCCGCGGAGCGGGCCCGGATCGCCCGCGAGGTTCACGACGCCATCTCCCAGCACCTGTTCGGCCTGCGGATGATCGCCGCCGGGATGCGCCGGGCCGACCCGGCCAATGAGCAGGCCCGCGCGATCGAGCGCATCAGCGAGGACGCCCTGCGCGACATGCAGACGCTGCTGACCGAGCTGCGCCCGGCCAGCCTGGACGGTGCCGGGCTCACGCCCGCCCTGCAGGAGATCTGCGCGGCCTACCACGACCGGCTCGGCGTCACCGTCGACGCCAGCCTGGACAACGACACCGTCCCCGCGCCCGTCGAGCACGCGCTGCTCCGCATCACCCAGGAAGCCTGCGCCAACGCCGTCCGCCACGGCCACGCCCGCCAGCTGGCCGTGTCCATGACCAGCCAGGACGGACACGTCGAGCTGGCCGTCAGGGACACCGGTACCGGCTTCGACCCGGCCGCCCCGCACGCCGGCTCCGGGCTGGTTCACATCCGTGACCGGGTCGCCGAGCTCGGCGGCACCATGGACATCGACAGCGCACCCGGGCGCGGCGCGGCGCTCACCGTCCGGGTGCCGGTGCCGTGACCGTCCGCGTGGTGATCGCCGACGACCATCGCGTCGTCCGGGAAGGGCTGTGCTACCTGCTCGGCCAGGAACCAGACGTCGAGATCGCGGGGGAAGCGGGAAACGGCCGGCAGACCGTCGACGTCGTCACCGCCACCCGGCCGGACGTGCTGCTACTCGACCTGTACAGGCCGGAACTGGACGGGCACGCCGTGATCGACGCACTGCACGACGCGCCGCACCGGCCTGCCGTGGTCGTGCTCACCTCCGCCACCGACGACGAGCATCTCGTCCGCGCCATGCACCACGGCGCGACCTCCTACCTGCTCAAGACGGCCCCGGCCGAGGACCTCATCGCCGCCGTCCGGGACGCCGCCACGGGCACCGCCAGCCTGAGCCCCGAGCTGCTGACCCGGCTCACCCGGGCGCTCCGCCGTCCGCCGCCACTGGATCCGCTGCAGCCGCTCTCGCCACGCGAACGCGACGTACTCCGGCTGATCGCCCGCGGTCACAGCAACCGGCAGATCGCCCGGGACCTGGCGATCGGCGAGCAGACCGTCAAGACCCATGTCCGCAGCATCCTGGCCAAGCTCGGCCTGCGGGACCGGGTCCAAGCAGCGATC
>JBOHCO010000487.1:0-6669 GCA_050698895.1 Streptosporangiaceae bacterium | reverse complement strand
CTGCAGGCGGAAGTGCTCATGCTCGGGGCCGGCGCGGGAGCTGTAAAGGATCTCGAGATCGATGATGGAGCAGGTGCCAATCAAGCCGCGGTCGACGTGCGGCATGAAGGCGGCCCGGACGACGGGCTGGGTCAGCCGGGCCCAGACGCTCTTGTCCGCCAGGTAACGCGCTATCGCCATGCACTAGCCATGATGTCCGCGTCGGCCAGGTCGGGGAGCGCTCCGTCGGCGAGTTCATCGACATGGCGGCGGCGCAGTTCACCCAGCACTACGCGGCGGAGCGCCTCGTTCACAGTGTCCTTCTTGGTGCCCGTGCCGAGAATCTCCGCCGCTTTGGCCAGCAGATCCTGATCCAGGTCGATCTGGGTCGTGGACAACGCTCCCCGTCCTTGTACATCAGGTAGGCATCTCTAAGTATACGAATAAGAGCGTCTGATGTACATACGGCGGTGGTCCCGTGCGCGGTCAGCCGCGAGGCCAGGCCAGGACCGGGCCGCGGGCATTCACCAGCACGTCGGCGCCCAGCGGGAGCGACGGGCCGCCCGCGATGCGGACGATGATCTCGGGCACCCCGTGTATCCCGTGTATCCCGTGTATTCCGGCCGCGGCCCCGGGCTGGACCCGCAGCACCGCGTCGTGCCCGTAGTACTCGCAGGCCACCACCCGCCCGGCCACCCCGGACTCCCCGGACTCCGCGGCGCCCGAACCCCCGGCGCCGTTGCCGTTGGCCGCCGCCCGCTCCCGCACTTCCAGCTGCTCAGGCCGGACCAGCACCGTCACCTGCCCGGGCTCCAGGTCCGCGCCGTCGGCCAGCTGCAGGTCACCGAAGATGGTGCGCACCCCGGCCCCGGTGAGCTGCCCGTCCAGCAGGTTGGCGTCACCGATGAAGCCGGCCAGCTGCGGGTCGGCGGGCCGGATGTACAGGTCCTGCGGCGCGGCGCACTGGGCGATCCGGCCGCCGCGCAGCACCGCGACCCGGTCGGCCATGGACAGCGCCTCGTCCTGGTCGTGCGTGACCAGGACGGCCGTGGTCCCGGCCGATCGGAAGATCGACTGCACGTCGGCCCGGATGCTGGCCCGCATGTGGGCATCCAGCGCCGCGAACGGCTCGTCCAGCAGGACCAGCGCCGGCTCGATGGCCAGCGCCCTGGCCAGGGCGACTCGCTGCTGCTGGCCGCCGGACAGCTGATGCGGGTAGCGCTGGCCCAGCCCGGCCAGGCCGACGGCCTCCAGGAGCTCCCCGATGCGGGGGCCGCGCCGGGCCTTGGACGGCAGGCCGAAGCCGACGTTGGCCGCCACGGTCAGGTGCGGGAACAGGCTGCCCTCCTGGGGCACGTAGCCGATCCGGCGCTTCTCGGGCGGCACGTGCTTGCCGGGCCCGTCCACGACCCAGCGGCCGATCTGCACGGTCCCGGCGTCGGCCTGCTCGAACCCGGCCAGCACGCGCAGCAGCGTGGTCTTGCCACTGCCGGACGGGCCCAGGATCGCGGTCAGGGACCCGGCCGGAACGGTCAGGTCCAGCCCGGCCAGGACCGGATTCGCGGGATGGGCGCCGAAGGCCTTGTGCAGTCCCTGCGCGGTCAGCTCGGTCACGTGGTCTTCCTCGCGCTAGCGGAGCGGTCGAAGAACCGGCCCAGCACGTAGCTCGGCACGGCCGCAATGGCGATCATGACCAGCGCGAACGGCGCGGCCTGAGCGTATGAGCCGTCGGTCTCGTACTGCCAGAACTGGGTGGCCAGGGTCTGCATTCCCGTGGGGATCAGCAGCAGCGTGGCGGTCAGCTCGGTGACGACGGACAGGAAGACCAGGCAGAAGGCGGCGGCCAGGCCAGGGCCGGCCAGCCGCAGGGTGACCCGGCGCAGCGTGGCCAGCCGGCCCAGGCCCAGCGAGCGGGACATCTCGTCCAGGCCGGCCGGGGCGCGGGCGATGGCCGCCTTGACCCCGGTCAGGGCCAGCGGGAAGAACATGATCGCGTAGCAGATCACCAGCAGCGGCGCGGTCTGGTAGCCGGCGCCGGCCGCGTAGCGCTCGGTGAAGTAGGCCAGCGAGAAGCCGATGACCACGCCGGGCATGGCCAGCACCAGGTAGGTGCTGCGCTCCAGGAAGCGCCGGGCCCGGCTGGTGTGCCGGATGGCCAGCAGCGCGACGGGCAGGGCGGCCAGGGTGTCGATAACGCCGGCCGACACCCCGTAGGCCGCGGTGTGCCAGGCCGCGTTCAGCATGGAGACGCTGCCGCCGGTGATCGAAGCGGCGCCGCCCGCGAAGATCCAGTAGATGCCCGAGGCCACCGGGACGCCCAGCGCCAGCAGGACCAGCGCGGTGACCGCGGCCACGGCGGGCCAGGTGGCCCGGCCCAGCCGCAGCGGCGGGATGACCCGCTGGGCCCCGGCGCCGAGGCGGGCAGCCTGGCCGCGCCCGCGGGCCATGCCCTCCCCGGCCAGCACCAGCAGGCTGAGCACCACCAGGACCAGGGACAGCGCGCAGGCGGCGGGCACGCTGAAGGACAGGTTGAACTCGGTGAAGATCTCGGTAGTGAAGGTCTGGAAGCCCAGCAGCTCGAACGCGCCGTACTCGGCCAGCAGCACCAGCGCGACCAGCAGGCAGCCGCCCAGGATGGCGCCGCGGGCCTGGCCCAGGGTGATCCGCACGAAGGTCTTCACCCGCCCCACGCCCAGGCTCCGGGCCACCTCTTCCTGGCTGGGGTCGGCGGCCCGCAGGCTGGCCGCCACGGGCAGGTAGACCAGCGGGTACACGGCCAGCGTCATGACCAGCACGGCGCCGCGGAAGCCGTGCACCCAGTTCCACAGCGAGGCCCAGCCGAAGCTGACCACGAAGTCCGGGATGGCCAGCGGGACGACCAGCAGCACGGCCCAGATCCGCCGGCCGGGCAGCGCGGTCCGCTCCACCAGCCAGGCCGCGCCGGTGCCGATGATCGCGCACAGCACGGTGACCGCGATGGTGAGCTGCACGGTGTTCCACAGCAGCTGCGCGGTCAGCGGCCGGGCGATCAGGTCGATGACGTGACCCAGGCCCGCCCCGCTGGCCTCGATGATCAGGAAGACCAGGGGCACGGCCAGCGCCAGGGCCACCGCCGTGCTGAGCGTGATCAGCGCGAGCGGCGGCCAGGCCCGGCGGGCCCGGACCGGCCCCGCCGCCGGCGGGGCCGAGCTGGCCAGGTCCTGGGCGGTCATCGCCGGATCACGGTCATCGCCGGATCACGGTCATCGTCGGATCACGGTCATCGTCGGATCATCAGAGCAGCCCGGCCTGGCGCATCAGCGCGATGGCCGCGGTGCCGGTGCCCAGCTGGGCGATCGTGATCGGGTACGGCCGGAGCTGGCTGAACGGCGTCTCGGGCGCCTTGGTCGTGACCCCGGAGGCCAGCGGGTACTCGAAGCTGATCGACTCGTTGGCGCCGAGGCCGGGGGTGCCGATGATCTCCTGGGCGTTCCGGCTGACCAGGAAGGCCAGGAACTTCTGGGCCTCGGCCTGGTGCTTGCTCGACCTCAGCACCGCCGCCCCGGACACGTCGATGACGTAGCCGGGATCGCCGGGCGCGAAGTGGGTGATCAGCGAGTGCATCTTGGCCGCGCCGACCTCCGCTCGCATCCGGTACCAGTAGTACTCATTTATCACGCCAAAGGCGACGGCTCCCTGGTTGACCTCGGACGCGATCGTCTCGTTATCCGGGTAGACGTGCCCGGACGCGTTGGACTTGATCGCCGACAGCCACGTGAGGGTGGCGGCCCTGCCGTAGGCGCGATCATAGGCGCTGACGATGGGCTGGAAGTCCGTCTCCTGCGGGGCCAGCGCCAGCTTGCCCTTGAACTTCGGGTCGGCCAGCTGGCTGATCTTGGTCGGCAGCTCGCTGGCCTTGATCAGGCTGGGGTTGTACACCAGCACGCTGACCCGGCCCGAGATGCCCACCCAGTCGCCCTGCGGCGAGCTGTACCTGGCCGGGGTGTGGCTCAGCGTGGCGGCGTCCACCTTGGCCAGCAGGCCCTTGTCCTGGAGGCTCTCCAGCGGCGGCGAGTTCTCGGTCAGGAACATGTCGGCGGGGGAGTTCGGCCCCTCGGTCGCGATCTGGTCGGCCAGGGCGTCCTCGTCGTCGTTGCGGATCGCGACGTGGATCCCGGTCTGCTTCTCGAACGCCGTGACCAGGTTCTGCGCCGTCTGCACGTGCTGGCCGCTGTACAGGGTCAGCGTGGCCGAGCCGCTGGGGTCGCTGCTGCCGCAGGCGGCCAGCGCGCCGCAGGCGACCAGGACGGCCGCCGCCGGGCCGAGCCACCGGGTCGCGCGCCTCATGACGCCGCCCCGGGGCAGATCCGGTTGATCTTCTGGCTGGCCGTCGCGACCGCCGAGGTGGCCGCGTTGCTCTGGCCCTGGCTGGCGAACAGCTGGCGGTAGGCCGCGTCGAGGCGGCTGAGCGCGGTCCGGAAGGCCTGGTTGGGGGCCTTGATGTGGCGCAGCGGCAGGATCTGTGCCTCGGCGTAGCCAGCCGGGTCCGCGTCGGGATCGGGGCCGTCTGCGAGCACCGCGCTGACCTGCGTGCAGGCCCGCTTGATCGCGGTCGCGTCCGACGCCGGGCCGCCGCAGGCGGTCAGCAGCAGCATGACCAGGGTCAGGCCGGGGGCCAGGGCCAGCACCGGTAGCTGGCGGGATCGCCGCCTCGGCCAGGAGCCTGTCATGATCATGCTGTCCCTTCCCGCGCGGATGGAGGTCCTCGGAGGCGAGGATTACTAAGGCTTACCTAACAGGGAATAACTTAGGCTAACCTAACCGCGCGCCGATCGGCCGGCCGGGTCGCAGATTGTGACGCACCTCATCCCGTGTATCCCGTGCATATCCCGTGTCTATCCCGCTGCCCCGGCACGGCCAGGACATGCAGATCAGCCCGGGGCCACGTACGCTTTGACGAGGAGGCGATCGTCAGTGCGGGACATTCTGGACATGATGTCGAAGTGGTGGGCGGCTGACGAGTCCTTCGGCCTGGCCACGGTGGTCAGCACGTTCAGCAGCGCGCCGCGCGAGCCGGGGGCGGCCATGGCCGTGTCCGGTGCCGGCGAGGTCGTGGGCAGCGTGTCCGGCGGCTGCGTGGAGGGTGCGGTCTACGAGCTGGCCGGGCAGGTCACGGCCTCCGGCCAGCCGGTGCTGCAGCGGTACGGGATCAGCGACGACACCGCCTTCGCGGTGGGCCTGACCTGCGGCGGCATCATCGACATCTTCGTCCAGCCGGTCAGCAAGCAGACCTTCCGCGAGCTCGGCGAGATCGCCGACGCGGTGGCCGCCGGGATCCCGGTCGCCGCCGCCACCGTGATCAGCGGGCCCGGCCAGGTGGGCGCCCGGCGGATCATCTGGGCCGACGACGAGGACGGCCCGCGAGAGCCGGCCGGATTGCTGGGCTCCGGCGCCCGGCTGGACCAGGCCGTGGACGACGACGCGCGCGGGATGCTGGCCCAGGGCCTGACCGGGGTCCGCCGCTACGGCCCCGACGGCGAGCGCCGCCGCGACGAGCTGGCCGTTTTCGTGCAGTCGTTCACCCCCCCGCCGCAGATGCTGGTCTTCGGCGCCATCGACTTCGCCGCCGCGGTGGCCAGGGCGGGCAAGTTCCTCGGCTACCGGGTCACGGTCTGCGACGCCCGGCCGGTCTTCGCGACGGCGTCCCGGTTCCCCGACGCCGACGAGGTGGTGACCGACTGGCCGCATCGCTACCTGTCCGGCATCGCCACCGACTCGCGCACCGTGATCTGCGTGCTGACCCACGACCCCAAGTTCGACGTGCCGCTGCTGGAGGTGGCCCTGCGCCGCCCGGCCGCCTACATCGGCGCCATGGGCAGCCGGCGCACCCACTCCGACCGGCTGGCCCGGCTGCGCGAGGCGGGCATGACCTCCGGCGAGCTGGCCCGGCTCCGCTCGCCCATCGGGCTGGACCTGGGCGCGCGCACCCCGGAGGAGACCGCCGTGGCCATCGCCGCCGAGCTGATCCAGCTCCGCTGGGGCGGCTCCGGCCAGCCGCTGACCGCCACCACCGGCCGGATCCACCACCAGCGCCTCACGGAGGGGCTGGCCCGCTGACCGCTACAGCGGGTGCTCGGTGAACGCGCCGCAGCGCTGGAAGCCGAGCCGCCGGTAGACCGGCTCGCCCAGCTCCGAGGCCTGGAGCACGGCGGTGGCCGCGCCCAGCCGGGCCGCCGTGCGCAGCGCCGCCCTGGTGATCGCGGAGCCGTAGCCGCGGCGCCGGTGCGCCGCCACCGTGCTGATGTTGTACAGGCCCGCGACGCCCGCGTGCCAGAACACCTCGGCCGTGCAGGCCGGCCACCCGTCCCGGTAGCCGACCAGGTAGTGAGCCGGGCCCGCCGCGGCCAGCGCCGGGCCACAGGCCGCAGCGAAGAAGTCGCACACCGTCAGCGCGGGCGGGCTCCAGCAGGCGGCCAGCACCGCGGCGAAGTCGGCCAGTTCCTCGTCGGTGCTGACCAGCCGGATGTCCAGCTCGGCCGGGTTCGGGGGCGCGCCGCCCGGCCCGCCGGGCCCGGCCGGCCCGGTCAGCGCGGCCCGCATGGCCGGCTCCGTGGCGGCCGCCGGCAGGCCCGCCCGGCTCAGCCGCGCCGCCAGGTCGGGCGGGGTGGAGGCCGGGCCGGCCCACCAGGTGAACGGCCGCGCGGTCGCGGG
>JBOHCO010000486.1:0-2465 GCA_050698895.1 Streptosporangiaceae bacterium | reverse complement strand
GGCCGGGCCCGCGACGCGCTCGGCGCCGACGGCGGCCGGATCGAGATCCGGGTCCTGCCGCCCGGCGCCAGCCTGCCCGCCCCGGCCCCGCCATGATCGGCCGCTGGCTGGCCCTGCTGCTCATCCGGGGCGCGCTCCGCTGGGCCGCGCGCATCGCCGCCGCCCTGGTCACGGCCGCCGTCCTGGTGGCGGCGGCGCCGGTGACCCTGGTCGCGGCCGCCAGCGCCGGCGTGGCGTGGCTGCGCGGCTGGCCGCCGGGCCGGCTGGTCCGCGCAGCGGCGTGGCTGCTGCCGATGGTGGTCACCTGGCTGGCCGGGATCGCCGTGGCCCGGCACCAGTGGCGACCGGTGGCCCAGGCGCCCTACCTGGCCTGGCGAGCCATGTGGCAGCTGGTCGCGGCCGGCCAGTACCCGCGCGCCGCGGTGCTGGTCGCGCCGGTCGCGATCCCGCTCGGCCTGGCCGCGGGCGGCGCGGCGTGGGCGGCCCGGCGGCGGGCCATGGAGTCGGCGGCGGGCGGGGCCGGGCCGAGGTCGGCCATCGCGTTCGACCAGCGTCAGTGGCGGCATCAGGTGCGCAGCGCCCGGGCCCGGATTGCGGCGCCGGGCGCGGTGCCGCTGATCACCGGGGACGGCGACGTGCTGGTCGGATCGGTGATCCGCGCGGTCGGGCACCGGGCCCGCGAGCTGGCCCGGCTGCCCTACTCCCGGCTGCGTTCCCACCAGGTGGTCATTGGCGGGACCGGCACGGGCAAGACCACGCTGCTGTTGCGGCTGTGGGCGGCGTTCATGGCCACGGCGCTGCGGCGGCATGCGGCCGGGCTGGGTCAGGCGCCGCTGCTGGTGGTGCTGGACTGCAAGGGCGGCGGCGACGCCCGCCGGATCGCCAACCGGGCCCGCCGGGTGCTGCGCGAGGCGGGGGCCAGGACCACCGCGATCTGGCCGGACGAGGCGTCGCTGTCGTTGTGGGCGCTGCCCACGCGCCAGCTCATCACGACGCTGGCCGACCTGGTCGAGCACGGCACCGGCGGCGCCGCCTACTACGCCGACGTGCTGGACGCCGTGGTCGCCCTGGCCGTCGGCGCGCCGGGCGGGCCGCCGGCGAGCAACGAGGAGTTCCTGGCCCGGCTGGACCCCGGCTGGCTGACGCTGGCTTACCAGGCCTACCCGGCCGAGCTGGACCTGATCCAGCTGGCCGCCCGCCAGATCGGCGACGTGGCGCTGCGCTACCGGACCCTGTTCCGGCGGCTGGGCGCGGGGCTGGACGGGCCGGGCGGGCTGGCCGACGCCGACGCCTGGTACTGCATCCTGGAGGGCACCGCCGAGACGGCCGTCGCGGAGGCCCAGGCCCGGACGCTGATCGACCTGCTGGCCAGCCACATCACCGCCGGCGGCCCCGGACGGCGCGAGGTGCTGCTCGCCGTGGACGAGTTCAGCGCGGTGTCCCGGCGGCTGCCGATCTGGGCCCTGTACGAGCGGGCGCGCTCGCTCGGCCTGGCCGTGCAGGTGTCGGCCCAGTCCTGGCACGGGCTGGCCCCCGAGGAGGCGGACCGGTACCGGATCGTGTCCGCGGCCGAGGGCGGGATCTGGCTGCTGCGCACGCCGCACCCCGAGCCGGTGACCGAGCTGGCCGGCCGGCGGCGGGTGGTGGTCACGACCCGGCGGCTGGTGGGGTACCCGCGCTGGAGCCGGGCGGGCAGCTCGGAGGTCCGCGAGGCGCCGGTGGCCGACCCGGCCCTGATCCGCGCGCTGGACGTGGGCCAGGCCGCCTACCTGTACCGGGGCGGTGTGACGTTCGTCCAGATCAGCCGCCTGGTCGGCCAGCCCGCAGCCCTGGGTCCGGCCCGGGTGACGGCTGAGGTCAGCGGCACCGGCTCGGCGGGCGGGGCAGGTACGGCGGCTGTGGCGGGCGGGGCGTGCGCGGCGGCGGCACCGGAGGGGCTGGCCGCGCCGACGAGGACGCTGGCTGGCACGGCGGCACTTCGAGCTGCGGCGGGGCTGGCGGATGTGGCGGGGCTGCCTGATGTGTCGGCGGTGCTGGATGCGGCGTTCGGACCGGAGCCGGAACGAGTGGCCCGAAGGGGTGGGATGGGTGGACCGAATGGGGCGGGTGGAGCGGGTCGAGCGGGTGGGCCGGGCCGACCCGAGGCGGCGGCCTGGGCGGGTGGGGTGGCCCGGCCAGAGGCGGCGGGCCATGCGGTTGGGGTGGCGCGACCAGAGGCCGCGGGCCATGCGGGTGGGGTGGCCCGGCGGGATCAAGCGGATCCGGTGAGGCGGCCGTGACCCGCGATCCCTTTGCCGCCCTGGGCCTGGCCGCGAGCCCGGACCTGACCGATGACGACGTCCGGGCCGCATGGCGCCGCGTGGCCGCCGCCACCCATCCGGACCGTGCCGACGGCGGCGACCCGGCCGCGTTCGCCGTTTCCGCCAGCGCCTACAGCGACCTGCGCACTCGCTTCGGCCGCAACG
>JBOHCO010000485.1:0-9722 GCA_050698895.1 Streptosporangiaceae bacterium | reverse complement strand
GACAGGTTGGCGATGTCGTAGGCGCCGTGGTGGCGCATGCCGTTGATGAAGAACGTCGGCGTGCCCGACACCCCGCTCAGGTCGGCCGAGTCCTCGTCGCTGGCGATCTTGTTGGCGCCCTTGTGGTGGCGCAGGTCGTCGCTGAACTTGTCCACGTTCAGGCCCAGCTCGGCGGCGTAGCCGCGCAGGTCCCTGGCCGTCAGCGCGCCCTGGTGCGCGAGCAGCAGGTCGTGCATCTCCCAGAACTTGCCCTGCCGGGCCGCGGCCTCCGAGCCCTCGGCGGCCAGCTGGGCGTGCGGGTGCACGTCGGTGAGCGGCAGGTGCCGCCAGACGTAGTGGACGTCGCCGTAGTCGGCCAGCAGCTCGCGGATGACCGGTTCCGCCTCGCCGCAGTAGGGGCACTCGAAGTCGCCGTACTCGACCACGGTCACCGGGGACTTCTCCGGTCCGCGCACGTGGTCGAGGCTCATCTCCACCGGCACGGCCAGGTCCACGATCGTCTCGGCCGTGCCCAGCAGGGCCCGGACCCGCAGCCGCCGGGGGAACTGCGCGGTGACCCGGAAGACCAGCCAGGTCACGGCCGACGCGCCCAGGGCCGCCGACAGGATGCCGATCTTGGCCTCCTCCAGCTCCAGGCCGTGGAAGGCGAGCGAGCAGATCAGCAGGGACACCGTGAACCCGATCCCGGCGATGGTCCCGGCGCCCGTCACGGCGGCCCAGCCGACCGGCGGGCGGATCACGCCCCGGCTGAGCCGTTGCAGCAGCCACGCCGCGCCGACCGTGCCGATCGGCTTGCCGACCACGTAGCCGATCAGGATGCCCAGCGTGATCGGCGAGGTGAAGGCCCGGCCCAGGGTGGCGCCGCTGACCGAGACGCCCGCGTTGGCCAGGGCGAACAGAGGCACGATGACGTAGCTGGTCCAGGGGTGGTAGATCTGCTGGAGCCGGGCGTTGGGGGAGATCGCGGTGCGGACGCCCTCGCGGGCGGACCGGGCCAGCTCCGCGGTGGGCTGCTCGCGGAACCGGCGGAACACCTCGGTGGCCACCTCCAGGTCCCGCCGCGCGGCCGGGTAGGCCTCGGTCGCCAGCCCAATCAGCAGGCCGACCACGATCGGGTCCACGTCGGCCTCGAAGAACGCCACCCAGGCGCCCGCCCCCAGCAGCGCGTAGACCGGGCCGTTGCGCAGGTCCCAGCGGCGCAGCACCAGGGACGCCGCCAGCAGGGCCACGCCCACGACCAGCGGCGGCCAGGTCAGCGGCCCGCTGTAGACGAACGCGATGATGGCGATGCCGACCAGGTCATCGACGATGGCGAAGGTCAGCAGGTAGGTGCGCACCCGGTCGGGCAGCTGCCGGCCGACCAGCGCCAGCATGCCCAGCGCGAACGCGGTGTCGGTGGACATCGCCGCACCCCAGCCGTGAGCGCTGCCCTGGCCCGCGTTGATGGCCAGGTAGATGCCGATCGGCACGATCATCCCGCCCAGGCCCGCGACCAGCGGCAGAGCCAGCCGCCGCCGCTCGCGCAGCTCGCCCATGTCGAACTCGCGCCGCGCCTCCAGCCCGGCGACCAGGAAGAAGAACGCCATCAGCCCGGAATTCACCCACTTGCGCAGGTCCAGGGAGAGGTCCATCGTGCCCGCGTGGATGGACAGCTCGGTGTGCCACCAGGCCTCGTAACCGGATGCGTCGAAGTTGGCCCAGCCCAGCGCGGCCAGCGTGGCGATGAGCAGGATCGCGGCGCTGCCGGTCTCGGTGCGCACGAACTGCCGCAGCGGCGTCTCCAGGCTCCGCGCCCAGGACGTGGTGCCGGAGAACAGTGACGCCGGCGACAGCGGCTCGGACATGGAGCCGATTCTCCCAGCTAAGCCCGGGCCAGGGCTGAGGACGGCGGCCCAGGCGCGCCGGCGGCGACTGGCGCCGGCGGCGACTGGCGCCGGCCGGCCAGCCAGGCTGGTCAGGTTAAGGCAGGTCAGGGCAGCATGATGCAGAACTCGTTGCCCTCGGGGTCGGTGAGCGTCACGTGCCCGGCGTAGCGCGCCTCGACCCGGGCCCCCAGCCCGGTCAGCCGGCCGATCTCCCGCTCCGGCTCGGCCGCGGTCAGGTCGAGGTGCAGCCGGTTCTTGACCCGCCGGGGCTCGGGCACGCGCTGGAAGAACAGCCGCGGGCCCGGTCCGGTCACCAGCACCGTCGGGTCGTCCTCGACGTCGAACACGCCGATGGAGCGGAGCCGGGCCAGCTCCTCCTCGTCGTAGGGCGCCACCGCGTAGCCGTCCATCGCCGCGGCCCAGAACCGGGCCAGCGCGGCCGGGTGAGCACAGTCCACGACGACGTCGCGCAGGCTAGCCATGACGCTCATTGTGCCGGCCCGCCGCCGCGGCGGCACCGGAATTACGGGCGCCGGTCCGGAGTTGCCGTCACCAAGACGACCATCGGATTCATCGGCAGCGGGCACATCGGTGGCACGGTCGCGCGGCTCAGCGTGGCCGCCGGGCACTCGGTCGTGCTCAGCAACTCACGCGGGCCCGAGACCCTGAAGGACCTCGTCGCCGGGCTCGGCCCGCGGGCCAGCGCGGCCACCGGCGCGGAACCGGCCGCCGCCGGCGACCTCGTGGTGGTCTCGATCCCGCTGCTGGCCTACGCCAGCGTCCCGGCCGCTCCGCTGGCCGGCCAGGTCGTCATGGACGCCAACAACTACTACGTACAGCGGGACGGGCCCATCGCCGAGCTCGACAGCGGCGCCCTGACCAGCAGCGGCCTGCTCCAGCGGCACCTGGCCGGCGCGGGCGTGGTCAAGGTCTTCAACAACATCTTCTACAAGCACCTGCTGTCGCTGGCCCGCCCGGACGCCGCCGACCGCACGTTCCTGCCCATCGCCGGCGACGACCCGGCGGCGCGGGCCGCGGTGACCGCGTTCCTGGACTCCATCGGCTACGGCGCCGTGGACGGCGGGCCGCTGGCCGAGAGCTGGCGCCAGGAGCCAGGCACGCCCGTGTACGGGATCCCGTACGGCCCATTCGAGAACGAGGCGGGCACTCCGGCCAGCGAGACCGTGATCAGGGAGGCGCTGGCCGCCGCCCGGCGGTAACTGCCACCCGGCCGCCGCTGGCCGGGCGCTGGCCGCCGTCCGGCGGCAGCTGCCGGCCGGCGGCGCCTTACTCGACCAGCTCGGGGTCGACGCCGCCGAGGTCCTCCGAGGCCAGGTTGACCAGCTGGTCCTCGCTCCAGGTCAGCTCGCCGCTGCGCAGCTCGTCGATCAGGCCGGTGATCCAGGTCAGCTCCGCGGCCGTCATCGCGAGCCGGTACTCGTCGTCCAGCAGCACCACCCGCGGCAGGCGGGCCGAGAAGCGCGGCAGGTCCTCCTCGAGCTCGGTCAGCCGGGCCCGCAGGATGTCCGCACGGCGGGCCAGCGCGGCCTCGGCGGCCTGCGGCGACAGCAGCATGGCGAACGAGAGCGCCGCCGGGAACTGCGGGAACTCCTTGCGCGGGGCGGCCAGCATCTCGGTCAGCCAGTCCCTCACCGCCGCCCGCCCCTCGTCGGTCAGCTGGTAGACGGTGCGCTCGGGGTACTGGAAGCTCCGCTCGCTGTGCCGGATCGTGACCAGCCCGCCCTCTTTCATCCGGGCGATCGTCTTGTACAGGTTGGCCCGCTGGCCGACGTTGATGACCTGGTCCTTGCCCCACAGCCGGATCAGTCGCTGCATGCCGTAAGGGTGCAGCGGCCCGGCGATCAGCAGGCTCAGCACGGCCAGGCCCAGCGGTGACGGGCGGACCCTCGGTCCTTCGTCCTCCATGCTGCCCAGGCTACTAGTTCAGGCGGAACTAGTGCGGCGGTGACTATCTAGTTCCTCGGGAACTAGTTCGCCAGGAACTATCCGGGCTGGGCGGACCGCGCATGCGGGGAGCGGACCAGCGCGCGGGCGACTCTCTAGTCTCCCAGCAACTAGTTTCCAGGCAACGCGTTTACTTGCAACTAGTTTCCAGGCTACTATGTCGTTCGAGTAACTACTCGAGTCCAAGAGCTGAAGAGCCGAAGAGCCGAGGAGACGAGATGACGGCGAGAGCGCAAGAAGGCCAGGGGTCTGCCCGGGCCGCGGAGCGGGCCGCGCCGCTGCTGGAGGCACGCGGCCTGACGGTCAGGTTCGGCAAGGTCACCGCGCTGGACGGGCTGGACCTGGTCGCGCCCCCCGGCGAGGTCCTGGCCATACTCGGGCCGAACGGGGCCGGCAAGACCACGTTCGTGCGGACGGTCGCGACGCTGGTCCGGCCGACGGCCGGCGAACTGCGGGTGCTGGGCGCGGACGTGGCCAGGGACCCGATGGCGGTGCGCCGCGACATCGGCCTGGCTGGCCAGTTCGCGGCGGTGGAGCCGGCCATGACCGGGCGGGAGAACCTGGAGCTCACGGCTCGGCTGTTCGGGCACCGGGGCCAGGCCGCGCGGCGAGCGGCGGCCGCGGTGATCGACCAGCTCAGCCTGGGCCCGGTCGCGGACCGGCGGACCAGCACCTACTCGGGCGGCCAGCGGCGTCGGCTGGACCTGGGCGCGAGCCTCGTCGGCGCGCCACGGCTGCTGCTGCTCGACGAGCCGACGACCGGGCTGGACCCGGCCAGCCGCCGCGAAGTGTGGGACGCGGTGCGCGGCCTGGCCGCGGCGGGCACGGACGTGCTGCTGACCACGCACTACCTGGACGAGGCCGACGAGCTGGCCGACCACGTGGTGGTCATCGACCACGGCCGCGCGATTGCCGCGGGCACGCTGAGCGAGCTCAAGGCCAGCACCGGCGGCACGATCATCGAGGTTGCCGTGGCCGACGAGGCCCGGCTCGGCGCGGTCGGCGGCATCCTGGAGCGGATCACCGCCAGCCCGCCTCGGTTCGACCAGGCCGGGCGGCGGGTCAGCGCGCAGGCGGCGAGCGGCACCCGCGAGCTGGCCGCCGTGATCAGCGCCCTGGACCAGGCCGCGATCGGTGTCGATGAGGTCGGCGTGCGCCGGCCGACGCTCGACGAGGTCTTCCTGACCCTGACTGGCAGCCACGCCGACGGGCCCCCGGCCGCCACCGCCAGCGAGCCCGAGACAACGGCCGCAGGCGCAACCCAGAAGGCGAGCACGCGATGACCACGACCCACGTCATGACCAGCCCAGTCACCATCACCCGCCCGGCCGGCCCGCCGTCGGCGGCCGGGGCCGCCGTGCCGGTCGCGCGCCGGGCCCTGCTGAAGTACCTCAGGACCCCGAGCCTGAGCGTGATGGCCGTGGTCCAGTCGGCGATGTTCCTGTTCAGCTTCCGGTACGTGTTCGGCGGCGCCATCCAGGCCGGTGCCTCGACCTACGTCAACTACCTGGTGCCTTCCTACGTCGCCTCGATCGTGCTGTTCACCGGGGGCGGCGTCTCGGTCGCGGTAGCCGAGGACAAGGCCCAGGGGTTCACCGACCGGCTGCTGTCCCTGCCGGTGCCGCGGCTGTCCCTGGTCGCGGGCCGGACGCTGGCCGACTCGGCCACCAACGCCTGGTCGATCCTGGTCACGGCGGCCTTCGGGTTCCTGTTCGGATTCCGGCTGACCGGGTCGGTGCCGGCCGGCCTGGCCGCGCTGGGCCTGTGCCTGATCTACGGCGTGGTGTTCACGGTGGTGTTCATCGTCATCGGCCTGCTCGCGCCGAACGTCCAGGCGGCGCAGGGCATGTCGCTGATCGCGTTCGTGTTCGCGTTCATCTCCAGCGCCTACGTGCCGGCCAGCACGATGCCGGGCTGGCTCCAGCCGTTCGCCAAGTACCAGCCGCTGACGCCGATGGTGGACGCGGTGCGCTCGCTGACGGCCGGCTCGACCAGCTACGTCGGCCTGGCGCTGGCCTGGTCGGGCCTGCTGCTGGTGGTGTTCACCCCGATCGCGGTGCTGCGCTACCGCCGGGCCTGACCCGATGCACCCAGCCGGCCAGCCTGGCCTGACCCTCCAGGCCGGCCGGTCGGGCCAGCGGCACGGCGAAGTCCACGTCGGGAACGCTGCGGCCGGTCACCGGGGGGAATGGCCAGCATCGTCACCCGCGGGTGAAGGTAGCTGGGCCGGCGGTCGTGCTCAGCTACCCAGGCCCGGAGCACTTCCTGCAGGAGCTGCCAGCGCGGCAGGTTGGCCACCGTGTCGCCCAGGTGAACGAACGCCTCCTCGTGGGCCGCCTCACTGCGCAGCGTGAGCTCGGGGAAGCCCGCCGCGGCCGCCTCGGCCTGGTCATCGGGCACCGGGCGGCACCGCTCGACCGGGCCGTCGCTGTCCTCGCTGACATCGCCCCAGTAGATCGTGAACGTGGCTCCGGCCCGGCCCGGCAGCCGCGGCGCCGGCCGGCTCCGGATGAGGCCGATGAACTCCCGGCCCACGGCGGCCCACGCCGCGGCCTGGTCCACGTTCCGCTTCAGGCACAGCAGCCGGCGCTCGGGCACCTCGCGGGTGGCAACCTGGTACAGGTCGGCGGTCTCCCCGGTCAGCCGCCGGACCAGGAGGCCGGCCAGATCCCGGCGGGCCGCGTGGTCGGCCTCGACGCCGGACCAGTAAGCGACCACCCGGTCGGCCATGGCCTCCGCCGAGTCCAGCTCCAGCAGCTCGCTGACCTGCGCCAGCGGCACGCCGATCTGGCGCAGCGAGGCGACCAGCCCGGCCCGCTCCAGCTGCCCGGTCTCGTACCAGCGGTAGCCGGTGCCGGGGTCGACCCGCGCGGGCGGCAGGAGGCTGAGCTCGTCGTACAGCCGCAGCGCCTTCGGCGACAGCCGAGACAGCCGCGCGAACTCCCCGATGCTGACCTCGACCATGGCTCTAGGGTGCGGCCTGCCCCAGGGGCAAGGTCAACCGACTCACCCCGCTGGCTCAAGCTGGCTCAAGCCGGCTCCAGCCGGCTCCAGCCGGCTCAGCCGGCCCGCTTGTAGGCCCGCACCGCCAGCGGCGAGAACACGACGAAGATCGCCAGCAGCCAGACCACGCTCTTCCACAGGTTCGCCTCGATCGGCTGCCCGCCCAGGGCCAGCGCCCGCATCGTGTTGACGATGTAGGTGACCGGCTGGTTGTTGGCGAACGCCTGCAGCCAGCCCGGCATCGTCGCGATCGGCACGAACGCCGAGGACAGGAACGTGATCGGGAACAGCCAGATCAGCCCGAACGCCTGCACCGACTCCTCGTCGCCGATGGCCAGCCCGGTGTAGGCCGCGATCAGCGCCGTCGCCACCCCGAACACGGTGGCCAGCACGATCATCAGCACCGCCGAGGCCGCGCCGTTCTCGAACCGGAAGCCGACCGCGTACCCGACCCCGACCACGATCAGGATCGTGACCAGCATCCGCGCCGTATCGGCGACCAGCCGCCCGGCCAGCACCGCCGAGCGGGCCATGGGCATCGACCGCAGCCGGTCGATCACGCCCTTCTTGAGTTCCTGGGCCAGCGCGATGGCCGTGCCGAAGCAGGCGAACGCCGCGGTCTGCGCGATGATCCCCGGCATCAGGAAGTTGACGTAGCCGCCCTTGTTCCCCACCGTGATCGCGCCGCCGAACACGTACCGGAACATCAGCACGAAGATCACCGGCTGGATCACCGTGAACACGATGTAGGCCGGCACGCGCAGCCAGACCAGCAGGTTGCGCCGGGTAATGGTGAGTGTGTCGCTGACCGCCCAGCGGCCCTGGGTGAGCAGGCTGGGCTCGGCCGGTGCCGGGGCGGCCGGGACCGCCGTGACCGCGCTCATGACGCCCGCCCGATCTCGGAGCGGTCGGCCTGGCCGCCGGATTTCCTGCGGCCCCGCTTGCGCGCGCTCTTCTGGTCCTCGTCCTCGGCCGCGTGCCCGGTCAGGGCCAGGAACACGTCGTCCAGCGACGGCCGGCGCAGCGCCAGCCCCTGGGTCTGCACCCCGGCGCTGTCCAGGCCGCGGACCGCGTCGATGAGCGCGTCCGAGCCCCGGCCGCCCACTCCGATGTTGATCACGCCCGTCTCCTTGTCCACGTGCGGCTCACCCTCGCCGATGCTGACGATGGCCCCCGCGGCGTCGGCCAGCCGGCTCCGGTCGGGCACCGTGAACTCCAGCACGTCGCCGCCGACCCGGCCCTTCAGCTCCTCGGCCGTGCCCGCCGCGATGACCAGGCCGTGGTCGATGACCACGATCTCGTCGGCCAGCTCGTCGGCCTCGTCCAGGTACTGCGTGGTCAGCAGCAGCGTCGTGCCGCGGGCCACCAGCGACCTGATGATGTCCCACATGCCCAGCCGGGACCGCGGGTCCAGCCCGGTGGTCGGCTCGTCCAGGAACAGCACCTGCGGATGGCCGACCAGGCTGGCGGCCAGGTCCAGGCGCCGCTGCATGCCGCCCGAGTAGTTCTTCGCGTGCCGGTCCGCCGCGTCGGCCAGATCGAACTGCTCCAGCAGCTCGATGGCCCGGCTCCGGGCCTTCGGCCAGCTCAGGTGGTACAGCCGCCCGATGATCTCCAGGTTCTCCCGGCCCGTGAGCTCCTCCTGGATGGCCGCCGACTGGCCGGCCAGCCCGATGGACCGGCGCACCGCCGCGGGCTGGCGCACCACGTCGTGGCCCTCGACGATCGCCCGGCCGCCGTCCGGGCGCAGCAGCGTGGTGAGGATGCGCACCGCGGTGGTCTTGCCGGCGCCGTTCGGGCCCAGGACGCCCAGCACCGTGCCCCGCGGCACCGACAAGTCGATGCCGCGCAGCGCGTGTACCTCGCCGAACGACTTGGTCAGGCCCTCCACAAGAATCGCGGGCCCCCGGTTGTCCTGTGCCACTACGCCCTCCTCGGCGAGCTGTCAACGTCCGCGCGTCGTCCGGGACCGAAACTACCGGCCGCATCGCGGTATGGGCTAATCGGTTAACGCGCGATCGGCGGCCCGGATGTCTCATCGCTTTTCGGGAGGGTTGACGCAACAGGGTCGCCGGACTCATCGCCGGTTCTAGACCCGGTCGCTCCCGGGCCGGCTCAGCTGCGTTCGGCCGGACTTGCCCCGCCGGGCACGGCGGGACGGGTAGCCTAGTGGTGAAGGGGAGTAGTCCCTCGTTGGCTGGTCGACATACCGGCGCCCAGTGCGCCCGGCCACCAAGCCTCATCCAGAGGTGGGCGAGACCTTCGGCTGTGAGTCCTGCCGGCCGGAGCCCCACCCCGTATCTCCGGCCGGGAAGCCAGACACCGGAGGAGACCCGCCTGTGCACGCCCTCGCGGTCGCCGCGACCGTATTCGGGATCACTTTCCTGGCTGAGCTGCCCGACAAGAGCCTGTTCGCGTCGCTTGTGCTCGGCACCCGCTACCGGCGGCTGCCGGTCTGGACCGGCGCCTCGCTCGGGTTCATCGTGCACGTCGCGATCGCGGTCACCGCCGGCCAGATGCTCACCCTGCTGCCGCACCCCGCCCTCGACTGGGTGGTACCCGGCCTGTTCCTGGGCGGATCGGCCTACCTGCTGATCAGCAGCCTGCGGCCCGAGGGCCACGACGAAGACGCCGACGCAGCCCGCCAGGGCGACGCCCAGCTCTCGTTCGCCCGCATCGCGCTGATGGCCTTCGGGGTCATCTTCCTGGCCGAGTGGGGCGACATCACCCAGATCGCGACGGCCAACCTGGCCGCGCGCTACGCCGACCCCATCGCCGTGGCGGCGGGCGCCGCCCTGGGCCTGTCGGCCGTCGCGGCGGTGGCCGTCAACATCGGCGCCAAGAGCCTCAAGCTGATCCCGATGGCCTGGGTGCAGCGCATCACCGGCA
>JBOHCO010000484.1:0-4875 GCA_050698895.1 Streptosporangiaceae bacterium | reverse complement strand
GCCGTCACCCTCCCGCTCGTCCCCGGAAACCGCCGTCGTATTCGCCGCGCCCATGTCCCCCTCCGCCGGACAGAATGTCGCGATCAAAGATCATTCGCGTCAGGTAGGTCTGACGGCGCTCGCGCGTGCGGAGGCTGTTTCCGAGCAGGCGCTTGGCCAGCATCGGCACCGCCGTGGCGAGGCCCAGCAGGACACCCCTCCGACCTTGGACCGCGGCCAGGACCGGTACCAACAGTAACTGAGCGGCAAAGCATCCGGGAGCGGTATCTCCCGTGACATAACCAACGGCGATCCCGCCGCCGATCAGGGCGGCGCCAGACGGAGCGGCGACCAGGAGAATGCCCGTGGCGGGAAGTACGCCGCGGCCGCCGGCCCCGACCTGGAATAGCGACCAGTTGTGGCCAGTAACCGCCAGGCCCGCCGCTGCGGCGGCGAGAGCGGGATGGCGATGGCGGACCAGCGCGGCAGTGATGCTGCCCTTAGCGAGATCTAGCAGGCAGGCAGCGGCGAAAGGGCGGACTCCGCCGACTCGGTACAAGCCCGCAGGTGATACCGTCCCGCTTCCTATCTCACGCAGATCCTGGCCGGTGACGGCCAGGGAAATAATGTTGGAGACGGGAATGGAACCGATGAGCAGAGCACCGCCGAGCAGCAGGATGTCCGACGCGACATGGCCACGTTTCATCGGCGCCCACCCTCAGCAGTCCCAGGTCGCGGGTTACCGCTCCGATCGCACCTCGTGAGCCAGCTCCCGCCATGGCACTGCGAGGTCTGCTGCACCACAGGCCAAGCCTAGATCACGGAACCACACCAGCTGGCGGAGCAGGCGAGTGAGGCTCATCCGCTCAGGGGCGTCAGCTCGCTCGCCGCGGATGAGCAGGCCGGGCATAAGCGGCCGGGATACGCGCAGCGGGCCGCAGTGCGAGACCAGGGCCACGCAAAGGTCGGCCAGGTCCTCTAGCGATCCGGCCACCCCCAGGCCGTAGGCGAGCAGCCCGAGCAGCTCGCTGCGCCCCCTGGCCCGGTCGACAGCAGGGCCGAAAGCGGCCTGGGCGAGCGACGGCACGAAGGCCTGGAGGACCGGCTCGGCCCGGCATGTTCCGGCCCACCGGGTAACTCCGACGCCAGTCTCCTGGAACCGGATCTGGTCACGCCTCATGAAGGTATGCAGGATGCCGTCCTCGGCTAGCGTCCGCGCCCAGGCGATCACGGCGTCGCGATAGGCACTCTCGCGGCGATGACCCGGCAGATCCTCCACCGTGCCGCCGTCCAGGCTCGTCTGGATCAGGAACTGACCGGTCCGCCTGACCACGCGCGGAGCGGCTAGCCAGGACAAGCCGGCCGCGTGCCGCAGTCCGTCGGCTTCCGCGGACAGGTCAGCCTCCTGCGCGGCCATCAGCGCCACCAGGCGGAATAGCTCCGCCAGATCCTCGGCCGACATCCGCCGCGGATGATTGTGCAGCGTACGGATGAGTTTAAGAGCGATCCCGCCATCCGCGGATATGGCCTTTCCCGCAGCTGGATGGCAGATCAGGACCTCAAGCTGCTCGCCGGACTCACCGGCGACCTTGAACCTCGCGATTGCGGCCGAATTCTGCGGTATGCCGGCGCCCAGCGCAAAGTCGGCGCCAGGTGGGGCCGGAACTGGCCTGAATGGCTCCGCCCGGCAGGCCTCCGTGATTTCAGGGCTGATTAGCTCGGCGGAAAACCTGGCCTGCTCAACGCCCCAGGCCAAGAGCCCGCCAAGGCGCACTCCGGTCGCGGCTATCCGCTTGGGGCTATTGTCGCGGCGGAGAACAACGGCGGCGAGCTCAGGCAGCAGAACGGCGACTCTGGCCAACTCCGAGCCGCGAGACTGGGGCATAGTCTTCCGTAGTGTACCGACCTGCACCTTAGGTGCACAGAGCAAGAACCAGGCGGCCGGGACGGCGCATCTGTGCAGCTCTTGAGCCGATCACGCTTGCCGGGCTTGACCTTGACCCTGCGTCAGGGTTCGAGCATGGGCGCATGACCCACCAGACCCGCCCTCCGGCCATCGAGATCACCGGCCTGCGCAAGGCCTTCGGGGACAAGACCGTCCTCGACGGCATCGACCTGACCATCCCCGAAGGCACCGTCTTCGCCCTGCTCGGCCCCAACGGCGCCGGCAAGACCACCACCGTCCAGATCCTCTCCACGCTGATCCCGGCCAGCGGCGGCCAGGCCGTGGTGGCCGGTCACGACGTGCAGGCCGAGCCCGACCCGGTCCGCTCGGCGATCGGGGTCACCGGGCAGTTCTCGGCGGTGGACAAGCTGCTCACCGGCCGCGAGAACATGCTGCTGATGGCGGACCTCTGCCATCTCGGCCGCGCGGAAGGCCGCGAGCGGGCCACGCGGCTCCTCGAGGAGTTCGAGCTGACCGAGGCGGCCGGCCAGCCCGCGGCCACCTACTCGGGCGGCATGCAGCGCCGGCTGGACATCGCGATGACGCTGATGATCCGGCCCCCGCCCACCTCTCCTGCCCCTTTCATTCTGTTCCTGGACGAGCCGACCGCGGGGCTGGACCCGCGGGGCCGCCGCCGGATGTGGCAGATCGTCCGCGACCTCGTCGCCGACGGGGTCACGATCTTCCTGACCACGCAGTACCTGGAGGAGGCGGACGAGCTCGCGGACCGGATCGCGGTCCTGGACCGCGGGCACATCGTCGCCGAGGGCACGCCCGGCGAGCTGAAGCGCCTGGTCCCCGGCAGCCATATCCGGCTGGAGTTCCCCACCGCGGCGGAGCGGGACGCGGCGGCCAGCGCGCTGCCGGACGCCAGCCCGGAAGCCCCGGCGGCGCCGGACGGCGAGTCCTTCCCGCTGCGCATCGCCAGCGACGGCAGCGTCGGATCACTAAGGGCGGTGCTGGACCGGCTCGACGCGCGCTCCATCGAGGTCAGCGCGCTGACGGTACACACCCCCGACCTCGACGACGCCTTCCTGGCCCTGACCGGCACCCCGGTCAGCGACCCGAGTTAAGAAGAGGATTAACAAAGGTGACTACACAGACGGTGCCGGCCCAGCCGGTGCCGGCCCAGCCGATGACCGCCAGGAGCTACGTCCTGCGCGACTCGGCCACCATGCTGCGCCGCAACCTGCTGCACGCCCTGCGCTACCCCGGCATGAGCGTCGGCGTCCTGATGGTGCCCCTCCTCATGCTGCTGCTGTTCCGCTTCGTGTTCGGCGACACGCTGTCCGCGGGCGTGCGCGCTCCCCAGGGCGGCTACATCAACTTCCTGGCGCCGGGCGTCCTGGTCCTGACGCTGACCGCGGGCTCGGTGGCCACGGCGGTGTCGGTCAGCATGGACATGACCGAGGGCATCATCAATCGCTTCCGCACCATGGCCATCGCCCGCGTCTCGGTGCTGACCGGGCACGTGCTGGGCGCGGTGATCCAGTCGGTGATCGCGGCGGTGCTCATCACTGCCCTGGCCGTGGGCCTGGGCTTCCGGCCCGACGCCAGCCCGGCGGGATGGCTCGCGGCGCTCGGCCTCACCGTGGCGGTCGCTCTGGCGGTGACCTGGGTGTCGGTGGCGCTGGGGGTCGGGGCCAAGACCCCCGAGAGCGCCAGCAACGCCCCCACCCCCCTGGTGTTCCTGCCCTTCCTGGGCAGCGCGTTCGTCCCGCCGGCCTCGATGGCGCCGGGCCTGCGCTGGTTCGCCGAGTACCAGCCCTTCACCCCGATCATCAACGCGATGCGCGGGATCCTGCTCGGCACCCCGATCGGGTACCAGGGCCTGATCGCGCTGGCCTGGTGCGCCGGGCTGGGCCTGGCCGGGTATGTCTGGGCCAGGAACCGGTTCAACCGCCCCGCGGCCCGCTAGACCGGAGGACGCAGATGACGACCGCGGACATCGCCCGCTACCAGCCCGATCAGCCCGCATCCGGGCCCGCGCTGCTGACCATCGGCCAGCTGGCGGACTACGTCGGGGTCACGGTGCGCGCGATCCGGCACTATCACCAGCGGGGCCTGATCCCGGAGCCGGAGCGGGACGCGTCGGGGTACCGCCGCTACGACGCGAACGCGGTGATCGACCTGATCCGGATCAAGGCCCTGGCCGACGCGGGCGTGCCCCTGGCCCGGATCGAGGAGGTGCTGGGCGCCGGTCCGGAGGAGTTCTCCGGTGCCCTGACCCAGATCGACAAGGCGCTGGCCCAGCGGATCAGGGACCTCCAGGAGCAGCGGCGGCGCGTCTCGCAGCTGGCCGCGGGCGACCGGCTCTACGTGCCGACCGAGATCGCCGACCTGTTCGACCTGTTCCGCGAGCTGGGCATCAGCCCCACCGCGATCCAGATCGAGCGGGACGGCTGGATCCTGCTGGCGGCCCGGTACCCGGACCAGGCCCGCCAGTGGGCCAGGGAGAAGCTGGAGGCCCTGTCTGACCCGGGCTTCCAGCAGCTCTACCGGATCTACCACGAGGCCTATGACTACGACCGGGACGACCCGCGGCTGGACGCGATCGCCGACACCCTGCTCGACTTCGCCGAACGGCACCGGGAGGACCTGCAACGCCACCAGGTCGACCTGGAGCAGGTCTCGGCCGGATCGCCGGTGGAGGACCAGGTGGCCATGGCGCTGGTGCTGTCCCGGACGGCGGACATCCCGCCGGCCTGGGTCCGGCTGGACGAGCTGTGCCGGGAGAAGGCGCAGGCCCGCGGCTTCACCCTGCACCCAACCGAGCACCTGACCGAGCCGTCGACCGAGCTCCCGAACGGGCCGGCCTGAGGCCAGGCCCTGCGCCGCAGCCGCCCCGCCTGCACGACATCTTCACCGCTACCTGGTCGAAACCTGCACCATCGATCCCCTAATTTCAGGGCTATGGCCAGGATCGTGGTGGTGGAGGACGAGGCTGAGCT
>JBOHCO010000483.1:0-5599 GCA_050698895.1 Streptosporangiaceae bacterium | reverse complement strand
GAGCTAGCCGAAGGTGAACGCGAAGGCCTGCATGCCGGGGTCGTCGAAGATCACCTCGAAGGTGCGCTCGGCCACCCGCCCGGGCTGGCGGATGAGCTGGTGCAGCCGCTGCTCCGTGGCGGTGCCGCGGCCCTCGGCGTCGACGTCCAGGCCGGCGGCCGGGCCGGGCGGCTGCCCGTCCAGCAGCACGCGGTAGCCCGCGGCCGCGCCCGGCGCGGCGGGCCCCATGACCAGGTGCAGGTCGCGGGCCTGGAAGCGGCAGGCGATCCGGCCGCCGGGCGCGTTCAGCGTCGTGGCCTGCTCCCCCATGGTCCAGTCCCCGCCCAGGGCCCAGTCGTTGAGCAGCAGCCGCTCCGGGAGGGCGTACGACCAGGGCCGGCCGGGTGCCGCGCCGCCCGGCGAGGCGAAGTTCTCGGTGCGGTCGTAGCCGGTGTAGTTCTCCGGCGATCTCAGGCTGTCCCAGTCGGCCTGGGCCTCGATGCCGGCCGGCTCGACCGAGGCCAGCTCCAGACTTCCGCCGCCGGTTCCGGCCCCGGCCAGCAGCCGCTGGATCACCATCTCCGACTGCCGGTACCCGCCCTCGCCGAACCGGTGGTGCCGGATCCGCCCCTGCGCGTCGGCGAGGTACAGCGCCGGCCAGTAATGGTTGCCGGACGCGCGCCACACCCCGTAGTCGCTGTCGATCGCGACCGGGTAGCCGACCCGCATGCCGGTTACGGCCCGGCGGACGTTCGCCGGCCGGTGCTCGAAGCCGAACTCCGGCGTGTGCACGCCGATCACGACCAGCCCCTGCTCGGAGTACCGGTCCGCCCAGGCCCGCACGTAGGGCAGCTGGCGTATCCAGTTGATGCAGGTAAATGTCCAGAAGCTGACCAGGACCACCTGCCCGCGCAGGGCCGCCGCGGTCAGCGGCTCGGAGTTGAGCCATCCGGTCGCGCCGCCGAAGGAGGCCAGCTGGCCCTCGACGGGCAGCGGCACCGACGCGGCGTGCAGCCCGGCGGGAGTCGGCCAGTCAGCGGTCACGGGAAGTATCTTTCCCCGGTCGCGGCGTCCGGCAATCGTCCATCCGGCGTCCACGGGACGTCCATCGCGCGACCCCATAGCCGGACCACCCTGAAGGACCGGTGGCGGGCACGCCGAGCGGCTGACTGGTCGAGGGGCTGACTGAAGGTGAGCGGGTGGCACGGATAATAGTCGTCGGCGGCGGCCTGATCGGCCTGGCCACCGCCCTGCTGCTGGAGAAGCAGGCCCACGAGATCATCGTGCTGGAGCGCGATCCGGCACCGCCGCCCGGCACGCCGGGCGGCGCCTGGGACAGCTGGGAGCGCGGCGGCGTCATGCAGTTCCGGCAGGCGCACTACCTGCACGCCGCCGGGTGGCAGGTGATCCAGGCCCGGCTGCCCGAGGTGGCGCGGGCGCTGGCGGCCGCGGGCGCGGCGGCGTTCAGTCCGGTGTCGCTGATGCCGCCGGGCATCACCGACCGGCGCCCCGGCCGCGCGACGAGCGGTTCGGGACGCTGAACGCCCGGCGGCCGGTGCTGGAGCACGCGATGGCCACCGCCGGGTCCGGCCGGATCGACATCCGCCGCGACGCGCTCGTCACCGGGCTGCTGAGCGACCGGCCCGGGCAGGTGACCGGCGTGCGCCTCCGGCCGGGCACCGATCTGCGGGCCGACCTGGTCATCGACGCCGCCGGCCGCCGCTCGCCGCTGCCCGCCTGGCTCGCGGCCATCGGCGGGGGGCAGCCCGCGGAGGAGGCCGAGGACTCGGGCTTCATCTACTACACCCGCTTCTTCCGGGCCAGGGACGGCCAGCAGCCGCCGCCGCTGCGGGCCGGGAATCTCACCGCCTTCGACTGCTACTCCATCCTGACCCTGCCCTCGGACGCCCGGACCTGGTCGGTAACCGTGTACATCACCTCGGGCGACCGGGCCCTCAAGGCGCTGCGCGACGAGGCCTGCTGGGCCCGGCTGCTGGCCGCCTGCCCGGCCCACGCTCACCTGGTCGACGGCCAGGAGCCGATCACCGGCGTGCTGCCCGTCAGCGGCATCGCCGACCGGCTGCGCACCCTGGTCGCGGACGGGACCCCGGCGGCCACCGGCATCCTGGCCGTCGGCGACGCCTGGGCCTGCACCAACCCGTCGCTCGGCCGCGGCGTCACGCTCGGCCTCCGGCACGCCGAGATCACCGCCGAGGCGGTCGGCGAGCACCTCGGCGACCCGCTGGCCCTGGCGCTGACCCATCACCGCCTGACCGCCGAGCGGCTGCTGCCCTGGTATCGCCTCACCGTCGAGGCCGACCGGGCCCGCCGGGCCCAGATCACCGCCGTCGTCCAGGGCCGCCCGCCCGGGCGGCCCGCGGCGCCGAGCCCGGACGCCGCGCTGCTGCGGGACATGACCGCCGGCATGACCCGCAGCGCCGACGTGTTCCGCGCCTTCCTCGAGATGTACGGGCTGCTGGCCACGCCGGCCGAGATCGCCGCCCGGCCGGGCCTTACCGAGCGCATCAGCCAGGCCGCCGCCGGGCCGCGGCCGTCCCCGCCGCCGGGGCCGGGCCGGGCCCAGGTGCTGGCGATGCTGAGCTAGCTGCCCGGTTAGCCCGGATCGGTGACGGTGCCCTGGACGACCTGCGTGAACTCCTTGCCGCTGACGGTCAGGCCCAGCTCCACGTCGATCTCCCAGGGGCCGGCGGCCGGGCTCGGCGCGGTCAGGGTGACGGTGCCCGGCGGCTGCCCGGCCGTGGTGCCCGGCGTGCTGGCCTTGGCCACGACGGTGCCGGACGGGCTGACCAGGTAGTAGGTGATCTTGTTGTCGGCGCTGACGTCGGCGGTGCTGAGCGTCGCCGTGAGCTGCGCGGCTCCGGACGGCACCACGATGTCGTAGCTGTTGACCTGGCCGATGCTCCGGCCGACGGTGCTGGTGATCACGGTACGGAAAGTGCCACCCGACGACGGGATGAGCGTGCGCCGCGCGACCGGCACCGACGTCCCGGCCTGGCCGCCCCGGCCCGTCCCGGCCTGGCCGCCCCGGCCCGACGCGGTGAACTGCACCGACTCCGGGTGGTCGCCGGGGCTGGCCGGGAAGGCCACCCGCAGCGGCACCGTCGCGCTGGCGTGCGCCGGGATGGTCACCGGGCGGGACGCCGGGGCGGTGATCCAGTCCGCCCCCGAGACCCGCAGCGACATCGGGCCGGCGTAGGTGCCCGGCGTGATCGGCGGCAGGGCCAGGTCCTGGTCCTTGCCCGACCACAGGATCCGCGCGGTCCACCGGCCCGGCGCCGGCGCCGAGACCTCGATGTGCTGGATGTTGGGGATGGACCCGTTAGCCGGGCTGCCATCGTCGTAGGACTCCTGGGCCAGCGCGCCCCGGGGGTCGAACAGCTGGACTTGCACGGTGGCGCTGTTGGCCGGGTCGGGCCAGATCATGTCCACGTCCAGCCGCCCCAGGTGCGGCGGGACGGTGAAGGTGACCGGGCTGGCCGCCGTGGCCCCCGCCTCCGGCACCGGCTGGCTCGGGTCCGGCGCGCTGACGTTCTCGGTCACCACGCGGCCCAGCGGGAACTCCCGGCCGATCCGCCGGTAGCGGCCGGTCACCGTGACCGGGTGCCCGCCGGTGTTGTACAGGCTGACGCTCGGGCTGGCCACGGTCCCGCCGGCGCCGGCCAGGTCGAGCTGCGACGGCGCGGCGACCAGCGCGCCAGGGCCGCGGCCGGCGCCGAGCGTGCTGCCGGGCATCTGCTGGGCCGCGCGCACGGCCGCGTAGACGTCCAGCAGCCCGGCGCCCTGCTGGTCGGCGGGCGCGTCGATGTCGCTCGCCGTGCTAGTCAGGATCTCCTTGACCTGGGCCGGCGTGGGGCTGGCCCCGGCGTGGGCGGCCCGGTAAGCCTGGATCACGTCGGCCGCCGCGCCGGCGATCAGCGGCGCCGCCTCGCTGGTGCCGCGCATCGACTCGGTCGGGTAGTCCGGCGGGCAGCCGCCGCTGCCGTCCGCGCAGGCCGCCTCGCCGCCGTACCAGCCCGGCGCGACCAGGTCGACCAGCTTGTTCGTGGGCGCGGTGCCGCCCGAGGACAGCGCGGCCATGTTGCCGGACACGTAGCGCCGGAAGCCGTCATCCATGGCCACCAGGCGGAAGTTGTCCACCGCGCCCGCCGCGATGACCAGCGGGTCAGAGGACGGCGCCAGCACGGTGCCCGAGTCCCCGCTGTCGCCCGAGGAGGCCACGACGGTCACGCCCGCGGCCACCGCGGCGTTGTCCGTCGCGTAGAAGAACTGCGCTTCCGGGGTGCCGGGGATGTACGGGGCGCCGAAGGACTCCGAGATGACGTCGGCGTGCTCGACGGCGACCGCGTAGTCGATGCCCGAGGCCACCTGGGCCAGCGTCTGGACGTCCGGGTCGAAGGCGGTGTCCGACAGGTCGACCAGCGACGCGCCCGGCGCGTCGCCCTTGATGTAGAACTCGCAGGCCGGCGAGATGCCGGATAGCGGCAGCGCCCCGGAGTACTGGTAGTTGACCGTGCCCTGGGCGGCGATGGACGAGGCGTCACCGTAGAACTCGTCGTTGCTGTCGTTCGCGGTGTAGCTCGGCGCGTCGATGACGACGTGCGACCCGTCCGGGCGGGCGAAGTTGGGATTGCCCGCCAGCTCGTTCATGCCCTCGTTGGCCACCACCACCCCGGTGCCGGTGGCGATGGAGTTGCCCATGCCCGGTGACGCCGGGTTGCCGTCCGAGGCCCGGATGTCGGTGTCCGCCTCGGGCTCCTGCAGCGGCCGGGCCGGCCCGGCCGGATTGAACGGGCAGGTCTGAGCCCCGGTCCGCCGGGGCACCGCCACCTTCTTGGCCAGCCGCTCCGGCGCCGGGGCGGCCGGGGTCACCGCCACCTTCGGGTCCGGGATGATCCGCGCCACCGCCGGGTCGCGGCGCAGCCGGCCGACCTCGGCCGCGGATACCGTGGCCGCCACCGAGCTGGGCGCGCTGAGCTGGAGCAGGCCCGTGCCGTGGCTGGCCCGGATGCTGGCCACGATGCCGGCCTGGCCCGCGCGGGCCGCGGCGCGGAGCCGGCTGCCCCCCGGGCCCGGGCTCAGCCCCGTGTGCTGGTTCTTCAGCACCACGATCACCGCGCCTCCCCTGGCCGCGCCCGCGGCGATGCCGGTCCTTAACGAGCGCCGGGCCTGACGTCCTGGTCGAGCACGCGTGTCCATGTCAGCTCCGTCCCGGGAGCTCCCCCGCGGCTGCCCGTGGATAGCGTGGATAGTTAGTTGCCCGGAAGCAAACATCCGCCCGACTTGGGCCATTTGTCAAGGCTTGACCCGGCGGCCGGGCCCGCGGGTGCAGCGCAGGGAGCCGCTTACCGACGCCCGTCATGTGCGCAACGCGATCGCGCGCTTCGATCAGGTGGAGGGCTAGCCCGACATCCATGACCCCGGAAATCCGTCCGCGCATATCGCTGACGGACTTCCGCGATCATGGCCAGCCGGCTAGCTGAGGTCCGGCCCGCCCGGCGCCAGCCGGAAGGTGACGCGGCTGCCGGGGCGGGCCTGCGCGCAGGCCGGCAGGCAGGCCGGGTCGACCACGGCGATCACCGGGTAGCCGCCGGTAGTGGGG
>JBOHCO010000482.1:0-4451 GCA_050698895.1 Streptosporangiaceae bacterium | reverse complement strand
GTGCCACTCGCGGACGACCGGGCTGGCGGAGATCTGCGCGGGCGCGGACGTGCTGGTCGCAGCGGTCGGCCGGGCTCACTTCGTCGGTGCCGACTTGGTCAAGCCGGGCGCGGTGGTGATCGACGTGGGCACGAACCCGACACCGGACGGCGGGCTGGCCGGCGACGTGGACGCGGACACGGTGGCCGGCCGGGCCGGGCGGCTCACCCCCGTGCCGGGCGGGGTCGGCCCGGTGACCACGGCCCTGCTGCTGCGCCACGTGGTGACGGCCGCGGAGACCGCAGCGGCCGGCTACGACTCCAGGTAGCGCAGCACGGCCAGCACCCGGCGGTGATCGGCGTCCGACGGGGCCAGGCCGAGCTTGCTGAAGATGTTCCCGACGTGCTTCTCCACCGCGCGGTCGGACACCACCAGCAGCCCGGCGATCGCGCCGTTGGACCGGCCCTCGGCCATTAGCCCGAGCACCTCGCGCTCGCGGGCGGTGAGCGTGCCGAGCCCGTCGGCGCGGCGGCTGGACCCGAGGAGCTGGCTTACCACCTCGGGGTCGAGCGCCGTGCCGCCGGCCGCGACCCGGCTCAGCGCCTCGATGAACTCGCTGACATCGGCGACGCGGTCCTTGAGCAGGTAGCCGACGCCCGCCGCGCGGCCACCGCGGCCCGCCTGCCCGGCGCCGAGCAGGTCGGCTGCGTAACGGGTCTCGATGTACTGGGAGAACACCAGCACCCCGACCCCCGGATGGTCGCGGCGGATCGCGATGGCGGCGCGCAGCCCCTCGTCGGTATGGCTGGGCGGCATCCGCACGTCGACCACCGTGACGTCCGGCCGGTGCTCGGCCACCGCGGCCAGGAGCGCCTCGGCGTCCCCGACCGCCGCCGCGACCACGTGGCCGCGGTCGGCCAGGATCTCGGCCAGGCCCGCCCGGAGCACCGCCGAGTCCTCGGCGATCACCACCCGCAGCGGTGCCCGCGCCCCGGTCACCATCGTCGCTCAGGCATGTGACGGCAGCTCAACGGTGACCATGGTGGGCCCGCCCGCCGGGCTGCTGATCTCCATCCGGCCGTCCACCGTCCGGATCCGCTCGTCCAGCCCGGCCAGCCCGCCGCCCGGCTCGACCCGGGCCCCGCCGGCGCCGTCGTCGCCGACCCGCAGCCGCAGCAGGCCAGGCACGTGCACCGCCTCGAGCGTGGCGTGCCGCGCGCGGCTGTGCTTGGCCACGTTGGCCAGCAGCTCGGCGGCGCAGAAGTAGGCGATGGTCTCGATCGCCGCCGACGGGCGCTCGGGCAGGTCCACCACCAGCTCGACCGGGATCTCGCTGCGTGCGGTGAGCGTGGCCAGCGCGGTGCCGAGGCCGTGGTCGAGCACCGGCGGGTGGATGCCGCGGGCCAGGTCGCGCAGCTCCATGATCGCTTCCTTGGCGCTGCGGTGCGCGGCGTCGATCAGCTCCAGGGCCCGCTCCAGGTCGGCCTCCGCCGTCGCGCCCGCCGTGCCGCCCAGCTTCTCCCTGGCCAGGCCCAGCTTCATGGCCACCGCGACCATCTGCGCCTGGGCGCCGTCGTGCAGGTCCCGCTCGATCCGGCGCAGCCGTGCGGCCGAGTCGTCCACCGCCAGGGCCCGGGACTGCTCCAGCTCCCGCACCCGCTCCGGCAGCGAACTCGGGCCCAGCAGCCGGCTGATCATCGCCCCGTCCACGGTGATGAGCGCCCGGATCGACCACGGCGCGGTCAGGATCACCGCCGCGCCCACCGGCACCAGGGCGAACGCGGGCGGCAGCGTCCGGATGGACAGCGCCACCGACACCGGGTCCCAGGTCCACCAGGTCAGCCAGCCGGGCACCTGGATCACCACGCCGTGCGCGGTGAGCTGTTGGATGACCTCCCACCACAGCGGGAACGCCACGTAGGGGATCCCGTAGACCAGGATGAGCGACGCGGCGATCGCCTGCAGCGCCGCGAGCGGCAGCTTGAGCAGCAGGTACAGGCAGGCCCGCCACCCGGCCCGGTCCGTCAGCCCGGGCCGGATCCAGCCGAGGACACCAGGACCTGGCCGCAACAGCCGCGGTGGCGCCACCCGCACCCCGACCAGCCTGCTGGCCAGGCCCCGGCTGACCGCACCGAACTGCCGGGCGCCGAGCAGCGCGACCACCAGCAGCGGCACGCCGACCAGCATGCCCGCGAAGCTCAGCGACAGCCCGACCCCGAGCGTCACGGTCACCGCCACGAACACGAACCCGGCCAGGGCGACCAGCGAGCTGAGCCCGACGTACAGCCGCTCGTGCCGCGCCTGCCGGGTGAACGGTGCCCGCAGCAGCCCGCGGACGCCCCGCCGGAACGCCCCCGGCGCCCGCGGCGCCCGGGATCCGGCCGCCGGAGGCGTGAACGTGCCGCGCCACGCGTCGCCGGGCGCAGCCGGCACCGCGGGGCGGGCCCGCTGGTCAGGCACCGGGATCGCGCTGTCCATGACGCCACTCTCCGCTTGCGTGCCTCCAGTATCCGCTCGCCGCCCGCGGGCCGCGAGCCTGCTCAGCCCTCATGTCTCGATGCTCGCCGGGCCGGCGGCGCGGAGCCATGGTGCGGCCACCCGACTACCCGGTACGGCTAGCACGACCAGGCGCGCCGGGCTGATTCTGCCCCGCGGCCGTTGCCGCTGGTCTACGTGCGTGCGGCGGCGTCCGAGCCCGGCGGGGCCCACTGGATGGCGAACCGGCTCAGCGTGTAGCCGAGCGCGTTCACCGTCGGCTGCACGAAGCTGTTCCTGATCGTCTGGACCGCTTCGGTCTCGGCCGCCTTGATCAGCGGGCGCGTCACCTGACTGACCTGGCTGGCCCGGTAGAACGCGATCCGCTGCGCCTGCGCGTACAGCACCGACTGCTGGAACTGGGGCCGGATCACGGTCCCGCAGGCCAGGCCCGGGTACGTCCAGCTGTGCTGCACGGCCAGCGGCCGGGACGGGATGTTATCGATGGAGACCTCATGCACTGACTGGGGCAGCTGCGGCTGCGGCAGCACCATGGTTACCGCCAACGCGCCGGGCTGGCCGCTGGCCGGCCGGCTGAGGACCGTCAGCCGGTAGTGGCCCGTGGACGGCTTCCACCAGGCCGGGCCGGGGTTCAGGCTGACCGTCGCCGAGGCGTGCCCCACCGCGTAGAAGGTGGCCTGGTACCAGCACGGCCAGAAGGCGATGCTCTTCGAGACCTTGTGCGTGAACACGAAGTTGAAGTTCTCCTGGCCCAGGGCCGGCTTGGAGATTCCCTCGATCTTCTGGAGTACCCACGGGCCCACGTCGATGTTGGTCGTGGTGCCCGACGTGATCGACTGCCACGGCCAGCCGAACCGGATGTGCGGCAGGTGCACGTCGATGCCGACCAGGTGCAGGGCACCCGACAGCGCCGTCAGCGCCAGCCACGCCATGACCCGGCGGAAGATCAGGCCCAGCACCACCACGACGCCCGACCACTTGACCCCCCGCGGGATCCGCCCCCGTCGCGGGCCGGGGCTGCCGCCCGTGCGCCCCGGCCCGCGCGGGCTCTGCGTCTCCTCCAGCTCGGTGTCCTCCCGCGGGCCGGCCGGCAACGGCCGGGTGCGGCTGCGCAGCCCTGGCCCGCCCGCGGACACCGTGCCGAGCAGGGATAGCGGGAAGAGCAAGAAACGAAACACCAGGATCACCTTCTCTGGGCGGGTGGCTAGTCGACCGCCGGGTAGTTGAGCATCAGCACGGCTGGCACCGCTCCGAAGGGCATGCGGAACTTCGCTCCCGGCTTGTCCGGGGTGTTCGGGTCATCGAGGTTGGGCCAGCGCATCTTGAGGTGCGCCTGAGTCAGGCCGGCCACCGAGTACGGGAACTCCATCGCCGACGTGTGGTGCAGCCGGAGCAGGCCGCCCCAGCGGAAGGCCGCGAACATGTTGGCCAGGTCGGCGATGGACAGCTGAGCCTGGCCCGGCAGGTCGATCTCGTAGACGTCCCAGGTCACCTCGATCAGGTCCTCGGCGCACTGCTCCAGGGCCTCCGACTTGGTCCGGTACATGGTGCCGTCGCGGTTGGCCGTGCCGAGCTTCTCGCCGTGCACCGGCGAGTGGCGGGTGTCGGCCTTGCACTGCATCCAGTCGCAGGCGGCCAGGATCTGCCAGCCGACGCCGGCGTGGCTGGCCACGTCCTGGTAGATCGACTTCTTCGCCATGAGCGGCGCCTTCGCCATCAGGTTGAACGCGTTGCGCACGGCGGGCGGGATGTCGTCCCGGTGCCGCGCCCAGCTCGGTCGGGTACTGCTAGGTGCCCGCGTGGCCGGCCGGTATGCGGCGCTGGGCCGGGGCGGCCGGGCCGACACGGCGTCGACCGACGGACTCGTGGCTGAGCTGGGCCGCGTCCGGGGCGCGGCCGCGCGCTGCGAGGCGGCATTCGGCGGGCCGGTGTGCTGCGGGGCTGCCCGCGGAGGCGTTGCTCGCGCTGGGGTTGCC
>JBOHCO010000481.1:0-3327 GCA_050698895.1 Streptosporangiaceae bacterium | reverse complement strand
ACAGGTGCACCGCGTCGTCATCCCAGTCCTGCACCGACACGACGATCAGCGACGCCCCGTCCCCGACCAGGAACTCCACGTTGTCCGCATAAGTCGCCGACCCCGTGTGCTCCAGCACCACGACCGCCCGCGCATTGGCCTTAACGTCGACCACGGTGTGCCCGAACGCCGCACCCTCAGCACCCTCACCGCGAATGCTGATCCAGCTGGGACTAGGGCTCTCCACCCCCTCAGGGACGGTAAGCACCGTCGCTTCCGCGAACGACGCGAACGCCCGCGCGCTGACCCGGTCAGCCGGCACGTAGGCGGTGCCCAGCCTGGGATCACCGTGCTCGGGCCTCTCAACGGTGATCCCGGGCGCGGCATCGGCGGCGACTGTCACCTTGCCCCCGCCCGGGACCGTGTCCGAATGAAGACCCCGAAGCCGGCGCAGCGGCGTGAACCGCCACTCCTCCTCGCGCCCCCCGGGCACCGGGAAGTCCGCCAGGTCGAACGACTGCCGCTCGTGCAGCCGAGAGACGGGCGCCGCCGACTCGACGGCGCCCTGCAGGACCGACATCAGCCGACGGCTCCTTCCATCTGCAGCTCGATCAGCCGGTTGAGCTCGAGCGCGTACTCCATCGGCAGTTCGCGCGCGATGGGCTCGACGAAGCCGCGGACGATCGTGGCCATGGCCTCGTCCTCGGTCATCCCCCGGCTCATCAGGTAGAACAGCTGGTCCTCGGAGATCTTGGAGACCGTGGCCTCGTGGCCCATCTCCACGTCGTCCTCGCGGACGTCCACGTAGGGGTAGGTGTCACTGCGGCTGACCGTGTCGACCAGCAGCGCGTCGCACTTCACCGTGGACCGGGAGTGCCCCGCGCCCTCCTGCACCTGGACCAGGCCGCGGTAGGAGGTCCGGCCGCCCGCCCTGGCCACCGACTTGGACACCACGGAGGAGGACGTGTTCGGCGCGCAGTGCACCATCTTGGACCCGGCGTCCTGGTGCTGGCCCGCCCCGGCGAACGCCACCGACAGCGTCTCGCCCCTGGCGTGCTCGCCCATCAGGTAGACGGCCGGGTACTTCATGGTGACCTTGGAGCCGATGTTGCCGTCGACCCACTCCATGGTCGCGCCCTCGTAGGCCACCGCCCGCTTGGTGACCAGGTTGTACACGTTGGCCGACCAGTTCTGGATGGTGGTGTACCGGCAGCGGGCGCCCTTCTTGACGATGATCTCGACGACCGCCGAGTGCAGCGAGTCCGACGAGTAGGTCGGCGCCGTGCAGCCCTCGACGTAGTGGACGTAGGCGTCCTCGTCGACGATGATCAGGGTCCGCTCGAACTGGCCCATGTTCTCGGTGTTGATCCGGAAGTAGGCCTGGAGCGGGATCTCCACGTGCACCCCCTTGGGCACGTAGATGAACGACCCGCCGGACCACACCGAGGTGTTCAGCGCCGCGAACTTGTTGTCCCCGACCGGGATCACCGTCGCGAAGTACTCCTGGAACAGGTCCGGGTGCTCGCGCAGCGCCGTGTCGGTGTCCAGGAAGATGACGCCCTGCTCCTCAAGGTCCTCGCGGATCTTGTGGTAGACGACCTCCGACTCGTACTGCGCGGCCACGCCCGCGATGAGCCGCTGCTTCTCGGCCTCGGGGATGCCCAGCTTGTCGTAGGTGTTCTTGATGTCCGCCGGAAGCTCGTCCCAGGTCGCGGCCTGCTTCTCGGTCGAGCGGACGAAGTACTTGATGTTCTCGAAGTCGATCCCGGACAGGTCCGAGCCCCAGGTGGGCATGGGCTTGCGCCGGAACAGGCGCAGGCCCTTCAGCCGCAGGTTGAGCATCCACTCGGGCTCGTTCTTCTTGGCCGAGATGTCCCGGACGACATCCTCGGACAGGCCGCGGCGCGCGGTGGCGCCCGCCACGTCCGAGTCGGCCCAGCCGAACTTGTAACGCTCCAGCCCCTCTAGCTCGGGGTGTGCGGTTGTCGTCATACGGAGATTCCTCCGGACTTGGTGTCGGTTGATCGGTTATGCCGCAGCCCCGGCGGCGTGACATGGGTGGTGCAGATCCCGTCGCCGTGGGCAATCGTGGCCAGCCGCTGTACAGGCGTACCCAGCAGCCGGCCGAACGCCTCAGTTTCCGCCTCGCAGAGCTCCGGGTACTGCTCGGCGACGTGCGCCACCGGGCAGTGGTGCTGGCAGAGCTGCTCTCCCCCGCCGGCCACGACCGGCGCGTCGCTCGCGCAGGCCGCGTACCCGTCGGCGGACAGCGCCTCGGCCAGCGCCTGGACCCGCTCGTCCGCGCTGGCGGACTCCACGACGGGCCGGTAGCGGCGCTCCAGCTCGGAGATCTGCCGCTGGGCGAACTGCGTCACCGCCTCCGGTCCCGCGGTCTCGGCGATGAAGCGCAGGGCGCTGGTGGCCAGGTCGTCGTAGGCGTGCTCGAACGCGCTCCGGCCGGCGTCGGTGATGGCGAACAGCCGCGCCGGGCGCCCGCGCCCGCGGTTCCCGTAGGGTCGTGCGATCCTGGTCTCGATCATCCCGTCGGCCAGCAGGTTGTCCAGATGGCGCCGGACGGCGGCCGAGGTCAGGCCCAGCCGGGCGGACAGGCCGGCCGTGGTGACCGGTCCGTTCTCCAGGATCAGCCGGGCGATGCGGCCCCTGGTGCTCCGCTCGGACCCCAGGGCCCCGGACGCTGCGGACTCGGGCACAGCGCTGCGGCCGGTGCCGCCGGCACCGGTCACGCCTGTGCCTGGGCTCGCCTGAGCGGGCCCGGTTCCGTGTCCCACAGTTTTCACAACATCATTGTGCCGTAATTCGTTCCCGCCCCGCAACGCGGGGTCGGCCGAGCCCGTGATCTGCGCGGATGGCGGTCATTCCGGGCGGGTTGACCGGGGAGGTCGGCGCGCCGCGGATCGCCGCCGGCTGCGGGCGTTCCGGACTAACCGGGCGGCCGCCGGGCTGGGATGATGGCGGCCATGGAGACAGCGGCCGCCGCGCGGCGGATGTGGACGCTCTTCGAGCCGGTCCACGTGGTGACCTACTTCGCTCCCGAGGCCCGGCGGGGCTTCGAGGACGCCGGGCTGCGCGGGTTCTGGCGCGGCTACTTCGCGGGGCGGGCCGCCCCGATCGGGGCCGTGGACGCACCGCCGGTGATCGCGGCGTTCTTCAGCTTCGCGCCGCCGTTCGTACGCCGGGCGCTGCCCGCGGTCTGGGGCATGGTCACCCCGGAGCAGGCGCTGGCCGCCCGGACGGCCGGCGCGGTGGCGGCGATCCGCCGGCTGGTCGCCGAGGGCGACGCGGCGGCTGGCAACGGCGCGGGCGGTGGCGGCGCGGGCGGTGACGGGC
>JBOHCO010000480.1:0-5431 GCA_050698895.1 Streptosporangiaceae bacterium | reverse complement strand
GGCCAGGAACGGGCCCCAGCCGTCGCTGTTCGACACGCCGGAAACGCCGCAGGACGGCCTGGCCGAGGCCGCGGCCACGCTGGCCGACCTGGTCGCGGTGCACGCCGGCCAGCTGGCCCGCATCGCGGTGGGGCCGCAGCCGGGACGGTTCGGGCTGCTGGTGGCGGCGGAATCGGCGGGCGGGCTGATCGCCGCGGAGATGAGCGCGGCCGGACTGCCGTGGCGGACCGACGTGCACGACCAGTTGCTGACCGAACTGCTCGGGCCGCGGCCGCCGGGACCGGCCGCCCCGGCCGGACCGCGGCCGCCCCGGCTGGCCGACCTGGTGGCGCAGATATCGGCGGCGTTCGGCGACGGGCGGCCGGTGAACCCGGACTCGCCGGCTCAGCTAGTGCGGGCCCTGGCCACCGACGGCGTGCAGGTGTCGTCGACCAGGTTCGCGGTGCTGCGCGAGATCGACCACCCGGCGATCCCGCTGCTGCTGGAGTACAAGGAGCTGGCCCGGCTGCACGCGGCGCACGGCTGGTTGTGGCTGGACACCTGGGTGGCGGAGGGGCGGTTCCGGGCGGAGTACCTGGTGGGCGGGGTGGTCTCGGGGCGCTGGGCGACCCGGGGCGGCGGTGCGCTGCAGATTCCGCGGACCCTGCGCCGCGCGGTGATCGCCGATCCGGGCTGGGTGCTGGTCGTGGCGGACGCGGCCCAGCTGGAACCCCGGGTGCTGGCCGCGCTGGCGGGAGACGAGGCGTTCGCCGCCGCGGCCGCGGCGGGCGACCTGTACACGGCGCTGTCCAGCGCGTTCGGCGGTGACCGGAACGACGCGAAGAAGGCGCTGCTGTCGGCCATGTACGGCGGCTCGGGCGGCGAGGCCGGGCAGCTTCTGTCGGTGCTGCGCCGCCGGTTTCCCCAGGCCTACGCCTTCGTGGAAACGGCGGCGCAGGCCGGGGAAGACGGCCGCACGGTCTCCTCGGTGCTGGGCCGGACCTGCCCGGCGCCGTCGGAGGCCTGGCGGTCGGTGACCTTCGGATCCGGCGATCCGGAGGGCGGGCCGGATCTGGGCGCGGGCCGGGCCGCGCGCGCCCGAGGCCGGTTCACCAGGAACTTCGTGGTTCAGGCCAGCGCGGCCGACTGGGCGCTGGTGCTGCTGGCCAGCCTGCGCCGGCGGCTGAAGGCGATGGGCGATCGCCCGGCCGATTCCGGCTGGGACCGGCCGCATCTGGTGTTCTTCCAGCACGACGAGGTCATCGTGCACTGTCCGGCGGCCGACGCCGACCGGGTGGTGGCGGCGGTGGCCGACTCAGCCCACGAGGCAGGACGGCTGCTGTTCGGCGCGACTCAGGTCAGCTTCCCGATGACCACCGCCGTGGTGGACTGCTACGCCGACGCCAAGTGAGCCGCCGGCTGGTGATGCTCAGCCCGACCGGCCGTGCCGGCCGCTGGGGGCGACCGGGGGTACCTCGGAGGTGCAGTACATGCAGCGCGAGGCGCCGACCGGGATGTCGCTGAGGCACTGCGGGCACTGACGGGTCGTGGCCTCCTTGTTGCGGTCGACCCTGGTCATGACCCTGGCCATCGGCGCGACGATCAGGAAGTAGACCACGGCGGCGATGATCACGAACGACAGCAGGGCGTTGATGAACGAGCCGTAGGAAAACTTGCTGTGGTTGATCGTGAATGTCAGGGCACCGAAGTCGGGCTTGCCCGCGATGGCGGCGATGAGGGGCGTGATGATGTCGCTGATCAGCGCCTGTATGACGGCGTTGAACGCCACGCCGATCACGACCGCGACCGCCAGCTCGATCAGATTGCCACGCATCAAGAACTTCCTGAAGCCGCTCATGTGCCTCACCCTCCGTAGCTGAGCCGGTAGCAGACATGCCGATACCGGCGGTTTGGCGAAGCTATCAACCCCGATGCCGCCAGCGTCGAGAAATGCCGTGCATCGCCGATAAGGAGATCCAATGATGGAGGCATGGCCTGGACACTGACCGGCAGCATCGAGGAATACCTAGCCCAGGCGGGCGGCTACCTGCGAGGCAGCCCAGCGGAGAACACCATCGAGCTCGTCGCCATCGAGACGCTGCGCGCCCGCGGTCCGGCCGCCTACGGCGACCTGCCGCCGCTGTTCGGCTGGTGGCAGTCGCCGGCCGGGGACATCGCCGCCGCGCTGCTGCACACCCCGCCCTATCCGGCGCTGCTCAGCGGAGATCCGGACGCGGCGGCCCCGCTGGCCGCCGAGCTGGCCGCCCGGGGCTGGGCGCTGCCCGGAGTCAACGGCCCGGCCGACGACGTGACCTCGTTTGCCGCCGCCTGGCTGCAGCACACCGGGGCGCCGTCGACGGTGCAGCGGCGGTCGCGGCTGTTCCGGCTCGGTGACCTGATCCTGCCCGAGCCGATGCCGCCTGGCGCGGCCCGGATCGCCGGCGGGGCCGACACCGACCTGGTCGCCGACTGGTATGCCGCGTTCGCCGCCGAGGCCAGCGACCGGAGCGTCGTCGCCCGGCGCGACGTGATCGACCGGCTGAGCCACGGCGGCCTGACGATCTGGGAAGTGGACGGGGTCCCGGTCGCGATGGCCGGTCGCGGCCGCCCGGCCGCCGGGATCGTTCGGGTGGGCCCGGTGTACACGCCACCCGGACAGCGCCGACGGGGCTACGGTGGCGCGGTCACCGTCGCGGTCACCCAGGCCGGGCTGGATGACGGGGCCGACGGGGTGGTGCTGTTCACGGACCTGGCCAATCCGGCCAGCAACGCCCTGTACGCGCGGCTCGGCTACCGGCCGGTGACCGACCGGCTCCAGCTGGCCTTCGAGGCGGCTAGCGGCAGTTAGCCGAGATGTACTTCAGCACGCGGCCGAAGTCGGAGGCGATCGCCTCATTGTGCTTGACCATCGCCGCGCTGAGCTGCGAGATGCTGGTCGCCGAGTGGACAGCCTTCTCGTCCGCGCGGTAGACCGAGATGATCTTCTTCAGCGGCCGGCGCAGGGAGTGCGGCGACTCGGCGCGCAGGCCGGTGAACCCCCGGACGGTGGTCTGCAGCACGGTGGTCAGGTTGGCCCTGGCCGACGCCACGCTGACGTGCCCGGTCGGCGGCGGCGGGATCTTTCCCATGAAGGAACCGGCCTTGCGGCAGAACTTGCTCGTGCCCCGGATGGTGGCCCCCGCTGACACGGTCGGGGTCCCGGCACCGGGCGACGCGGATCCGCTAGAGCCATTGGCGGCCGGGGCCGAGCCCGAACCGCACGCGCATAGCGCGAGGCACGCCCCGGCGGCAGCCGCCGATAGCGCCTGCTGGCCCCGACGGATCATTGCCCATCCCCTCTCTGCCATTCCTGACTACCGCGAACGTCGTGCATTCTGCCGCATCCAGCGTCGTCATGTAGCCGATTGTGATCAGGCGATCGCAATATGATTAGAACGCGGCGATCGTCGCCGGCGCTCGCTCGGCGCGGCTGAAGGCGCGGACGACTGTGTCCGGGCCGTGCCGGCGCACGGCCAGCCGGGCCAGCAGCACCACCACCGTGTCAGTCACCTCGTCCGGCAGGGCCGGAGTGGGCAGGCCGACGCTGCACGCGAGGTCGTCGTCGTGCACGGCGATCTCCATCATCCGGGTGATGAGCAGGTCCGCCAGGGTCAGCGGCCAGGGTCCCCAGGGCACCAGGACGACCTGATCTGGCGGCTCGCCCGGCAAGCGCTCCGACAGCCGGCCGAGCGCGGCCGTGGTGCGCCGGGCCAGCGCGGCCGGTCCGACCGCCGCCTCCGCGGCGCCGCTGTCGCGGACGGCCACGTTGGACGGGTCATCCGGCGCGGCGCCGGGCCATGCGGACCGGGCGTAGTGCTCCAGCAGCGGGATCGGCGGATCGTCGCACGCCTCCTGGGCGAGCACGGCCTCGACGTTGAAGATCTGCCGGGCCAGGTGCCCGGCCAGCGCCCCCACCGACATCCCGGCCAGCGCGCTCGGCTCGGCCCACCGCTCGGCCACCGCCGGGTCGCTGACCAGGCCCGCCGCGGCCGTGCCCTCAGCCAGGTATCCCTGCGCCGTCGTGCTCACCGTGTCCTCCCTGGCCCGCGTCCTCTGACGTCCGCCCAATTGTGCTGAAACCAGGCCGCCGGCCGCCATGTGATAAGCAAGCGGGGTGAGCCTCGAGGTCACGGTGCGCGGCATCACGATCCCGCCCGACGAGCTGTCCTGGCGCTTCTCCCGGTCACCGGGACCCGGCGGCCAGTCCGTCAACACCACCGACAGCCGCGCCGAGCTGTCGTTCAACATCGCCGAGTCGGAGTCCCTGCCGCCGGTGCTCAAGGCGCGGGCCCTGGCCGCCCTGGAGGGCCGGCTGGCCGGGGGCGTGATCACCGTGAGCGCCAACGAGCAGCGGTCGCAGCTGCGCAACCGCGAGGCAGCGGCCGCCCGCATGTCGGCGCTGCTCGCGGAGGCGACCGCGCCGCCGCCCCGGCCCCGGCGGCCGACCCGGCCGACCCGCGCGTCTGCCGAGCGCCACCTGGCCGACAAGCAGCGCCGCTCGCGGACCAAGCGGCTGCGCCGCTCGACCGACGACTGACCGGTCGGCGCTCAGTACGCTGGGCCGGTGTCAACGCCACGGTCGCCAGGGTCCACGCCGGGCCGGCCGGCCCGGTCCGGGTCCCGGCCTGGCCGCTCCGCGAGCCCGGTCGGTCAGCCTGGCCGCCCGCCGCGCACCGACCGCGACCGGCGCCGCCGCGAGCTGTCCCAGAACTACCTGCGCTCGCCCGCCGCGGCCGAGCAGTTCCTGCGCGCGGTGCGGGTGGACCCCGACGGCCTGTGCCTGGAGGTCGGCGCGGGCGAGGGCATCCTGACTGAGCGGCTGGCCGGGATGTGCCGCGAACTGGTCGCCTACGAGCTCGACGAGAACGTGGCCGGACGGCTCACCGCCCGCGTGGCCGGGCGCGGCAATGTGCGCGTGGTCATCGGTGATTTCCTGGCCGCCCGGCCGCCGCGCACGCCGTTCCAGGTGGTCGGCAACGCGCCGTTCTCTGTTACCTCGCCGATCGTGGACTGGTGCCTGGACGCCAGCACGCTGACCAGCGCCACGCTCATCACCCAGCTGGAGTACGCGCGCAAGCGCACCGGCGGCTACGGGCGGTGGAGCCTGCTGACGGTCAGCACCTGGCCGCGGGTGCGGTGGGAGCTGCGCGGCACGATCCCGCGCACCCAGTTCCGCCCGGTCCCGCGGGTCGACGCCGGGATCCTGCACCTGGCCCGGCGGCCGGAGCCGCTGATCCCGGCCCGCCGGCTGGGGGCCTACCAGCGGGCGGTCCGGGCCGGGTTCAGCGGCGTGGGCGGCTCCCTGCTGGCGTCGCTGCGCCGCGAGTACCCCGCCGACCGGCTCGGGGCGGCGTTCCGGGTCGCCGGGATCGACCGGGGCGCCGTGGTGGCGTTCGTCAGCCCAGATCAGTGG
>JBOHCO010000479.1:0-2665 GCA_050698895.1 Streptosporangiaceae bacterium | reverse complement strand
GTGCTGCTCGGCCGGCCGGTGCTGTGGGCGCTGGCCTGCGGCGGCGCCGGCGGGGTGGCGGAGCTGCTGACCGGCCTGACCGGCGGCCTGGCCCACGCCATGGCGCTGGCCGGGGCCGCCACCCTGGCCGACGTGGCCGGAGTGGCGCATGCGACCGGAGTGACCGACGGGGCCGCGGGCGCGGACCTGGCCGGCGCCCGCGGGTCCGGGGACTAGATCCGACCCGGCCTGAACCGCCTGGTCCGGCGATCAGGGATTAACGTGGAGGGGTGAGAGAAGCCCAGAACCGGCGCCAGCGAACCTACGTGGTCACGGAGGCGCGGCCGTCCATGTCGGACGACATTGCCTACCGTCAGCGCCGCTACCTGATCATGATGGGCATCCGGGCCGCGTGCTTCATTATCGCGGTCGTGCTGTTCGTCAACCACCTCGGTTGGCTCACCGCGATCCCCCTGGTGGGTGCGATCGCCATTCCGTATTTCGCGGTCGTGTTCGCCAACGGGGGCCGCGAGCCCTCGGCCCCCCGGGGCTTCCAGGCCTACGAGCCGAACCTGCCCGCGCGGCACTCGCCGCCCGCGCACACCGGGCCGGGAACCGCCGCGGGAACCGGTTCCGGGGCCCCCGCAGATCCCGGCACTTCGGGCGCCAACGGCGCGCCTCGGCAAAACACCTGATCGGGGTAGACAAGAACAGGTCGTAAAGGGGCACCAGTGGTGTGACTCACCACACTCCTTCGCGAGATTCACTTGTAATCCGGTCTTGACGCACAAGGGGGGAGTTCGGTGTAACATGATTGTCGGTGCTCTGGTCCCCCGCTGGGGCACCGTGCCGGCGTTCCGGGCCCCCGTCGGAGCGCCGATGAATGCGACGCCGGGTGGTTTGCCCCCGTAGCCACCCGGCGTCGCTCTATCTCTGGACATCTCGCTGGACAGCGATCCCCTCGGAGCCACAGGAACGTCGTTCTGACCTGCTGCCTCCGTCCTGCCTCCGCCCCGTTGCTGCAATCGGCGTGCGAACTGAGCCGGGGCCCCGGCCCGCCAGCGCTGTGAACACGCTCTGTACTTGTTCTCTGAACACGCTCTGTGCTGATCGCCGGGCCCGATCGGGGCTTGCGCAAGGACCGGTTTCTCTCCGCCGACAGGCCTGGCGGAGGGTATGGCGGGAGTATGGCCGGGGGTTTGGCGGGGTTCCGCGGATAGGCCTTGGCGCCACTTGGCCGGAGATCGCCGGCGCGCGGACAGTGATCACCGCGCGCCGGCGCCTAAAGATTTGCTCTGCGCTTCCTCAGGAAACGCGGAGAGCTTCCTATTCGGTCTTGCTGAACTCCGCGATTGCGATGGCCATCAATCCCAGGCCCATTACCGCCACCATTGCCAGTGACAGCCACAGCGGGACTGGCCAGCCGCCCCAGGTAATGTCCGGTGCCAGCAGCTTGCTGAAGGCCGGCGGAAAACTCAGATGACTGAAAACGGCGTGCCGCATCGGCCCGACCACGTAGGTGAGCGGATCGATCCGGGTCAGCACGCTGAGCCAGGCGGGCAGGCCGCTGAGCGGGTAGAGGGCCCCGGACAGGAAGAACAGGGGCATCACCAGCATCTGGGCCAGGGCCATGAAGGCCTGGAACTGGCGGATCCGGGCCGCCATCATCACGCCGAACGCGGTCAGCGTGAACGAGAGCAGCAGCAATTCGCCGATGAGAGTGAGGATCAGCAGCGGGTTGTAGGGGACGTGCGCGAAGCCGGCCAGGATCAGGAAGATCACGCCCTGGAACGTGGCGATCGTGGCGCCGCCCAGGCACTTGCCGATGACGATCGAGGCCCGGCTGACCGGCGCGACCAGGATCTCCCGCAGGAACCCGAACTCGCGGTCCCAGACAATCGACGCCGCCGAGAATATCGCCGTGAACAGCACCGACATGGCCAGCACGCCCGGTAGATGAACGTCTTGAAGTCCACGTGCGGCGGCATGCTGCCGCCCGCCAGCCGGGACAGGCCGGTGCCGAGGATGAACAGGAACAGGAACGGCTGGACCAGCGAGGTCACAGCGCGTAGCCGGTCCGTGCGGAACCGGATCAGCTCGCGGCGCCAGACAATACTCACCGCACGCACATCGTGGCGCAGGCCCCGCTCGGGCACGGCGACCCGGATCCGGTCCGCCACCGACGCCACGCCGGCCGCCGGAACCCCGGCCGGCTCAGTCTGAGTGGCCATGGCTCACCGCCCTCCCCGGATGCGCGCCATCTGGCGCATGGCGTCGGTGCCGGACGCCTCGGCGTCCCGGATGGTCGTGCCGGTGTAGGACATGAACACGTCGTCCAGGGACGGCCGGGACACGCTGACCGACTTGATCCCCATCGGGAACTCCGCGAACAGCCGGGGCACGAACTGCTCGCCTGCGGCGACCGAGAACGTGACCGTCCCTTCATGGATCCCGGCCTCGATGCCGAAGCGGCTGGCCAGGGTGGCGATGGCGGCCTTGTTATCGTCGGTCTGGATCTGTACCCGGTCCTTGCCGACGCTCGCTTTCAGGGCCTCCGGCGTATCGATGGCCACGATCTTCCCGTGGTCGATGATCGCGATCCGGTCGCAGTGCTCGGCCTCGTCCATGTAGTGCGTGGTGAGGAAGATCGTGATGTCCTCGCGCTGCTTGAGGTCGTTGATGTAGG
>JBOHCO010000478.1:0-1606 GCA_050698895.1 Streptosporangiaceae bacterium | reverse complement strand
AACCTCCTGCGCGTGGGGGTGATGCGCCAGTGCGAGCTCAAGGAGTTCGAGTTCTCGCAGAACTACGTGATGTTCTGGGACAAGCTCGAGCGCGCCAACTACCTCCTCGAGGCGATCATCGAGACCGCCAGCCGGGACCTCGACGATCGCACGATCGCCTACCTGCTGGAGTCAGCGGCCGGTGACGGCGGCCAGTGGAACATGTTCGCCGCCCTGGTAGCCAAGCACGGCCTGGTCCCCAAGGGCTGCATGCCGGAGACGCAAAGCTCGTCGGACACCGGGAGGATGAACTCGATCCTGCGCTATCAGCTGCGCCAGGGCGCGCGGACGGTCCGTGCTGCCGCCGCCGACGGCCTGGAGGCCGCCCGCGCGGCCAAGGCTGAGATCATGCAAGTCGTCTACCGCATCTTGTCCATCCACCTGGGCACGCCGCCCGAGCGCTTCGAGTGGCAGTGGACCGACAAGGACAAGAAGTTCCACCGCGACGGCGTCCTCACCCCGCAGGAGTTCGCCACCAAGTACGTAAGCCTGCCGGTCGGTGAGTACGTCTGCCTGGTCAACGACCCCCGGCCGTCCAGCCCCCTCGGGCGGACCTTCACCGTCGAGTACCTCGGCAACGTCACCGGCGCCCCGCCGGTCACCTATCTCAACGTCGACATGCAGGCCATCAAGGACATCGCCGCGGCCACGATCCAGGGCGGCGAGCCGGTCTGGTTCGGCTGCGACGTCGGCCAGATGATGAGCAACGACTACGCGTTCTGGGACGCCGGGCTCTACGACCTGCCCTCCGTCTACGACGCCACGTTCGACCTGGACAAGGCCGCCCGGCTCGCGTACCACGAGAGCGCGATGACCCACGCGATGCTGTTCACCGGGGTTGACGTGGCAGACGGGGCGGCCCGGCGCTGGCGCGTGGAGAACAGCTGGGGCTCCGACCGCGGCAAGGACGGCTTCTACACCATGAACGACTCCTGGTTCAGCCAGTACGTCTTCGAGATCGCCGCCCGCAAGAGCGCGCTGCCGGCCGACCTGCAAAGCGCCCTGGATGCTGAGCCGATCGTGCTGCCAGCCTGGGACCCGATGGGCGCCCTGGCCCGGTAGCCAGGCCCGACGCCTGGGTGGACGGAACCGGCCGGCAGGTCACGCCACCCGGAGCACGATGAAGCGGCCTCGTGACGCGGAGACGCCCGCCACTGACCACTCGCCGGTGACATGCCCCAGCGTCCCCGACATGAGGCCCGGGCGGTTCGGCCGGAGCACGCGGTTCACCCGGATCATCACCGGACCCGCCGCGCCGCGGGGCCGGATGGTGATGTCGGTGCTGCGCGGCCCGTCGGCGACGTTCACGAACTGGACCGGGGACTCGCCGACATGACCGGTGATGCTTCTGGTCACGGATGGATCGACGGTGTTGGTGATGCTCTGCGCCTGCGGCTCGGCCTCACCGAGGAACAGGGCGAACAGCTGACTCACGAGAACGGGATCGCGCGTTCCGTCGTAAATCCACCGCGTCCCCAGGACGGCATGCTCGGCCGTCCCGATCAGGGCGTCGCCTGCTCCGGTCAGGGGAGCGCCCCGATAGCTGAGCGGCACGTGATAGGTGACC